>NZ_JBIWOA010000017.1:0-236414 GCF_044767525.1 Streptomyces sp. NPDC101234
TGGAACCCGTGGCCACCCCGAGCAGCGCGTCCGGCTTGCGCCGCAGCAGCCGCGCCATGGCCTCGGCGATCAGCTCGCCACCCGCCGCGGCATCCGGAACGATGACAACTTCCACGCTGGGCCTGCCGTTCTGAAGAGGGCTGGGGGGTCTGGAGTGCTATGTGGTTTAGACCAATCTGATGGGATCAATCTAACAGAACCAGCCCCCGGCGCCGATGGGTCCGGTGCAGAGGAAACAGAGATAGGGGACAAGGGTGAGGTTACGTGAATACCTCAGATGGGGTGAATAACGGAAAACTTCCTCGGGGTGGGGTGGAGGCCCTGCCAGGTCCCGGAAAATTGCCCTGGCCATCCGCCCCCACGGCCGACCGTGGCGGGCTAGGCTGCGACCGCACCAACTGTGAACAGACTCCAACGCATGGACACACATCGTGGTCTAGTCCACAATTGCGTAGGTGCATTCTTCCGTCTTCCCCGCACAGGAAGGCGGACCGAGGAACCGGTGCTCTCTGCCCTGACTGCCCCGGATCCTCACCTTCGGCCGACCGGGACCGCACACCCCACGGCCGTTGCTGCTCCGGGCTGCGGTGCCGGGAGGGTTGAGGGTCCCTCCCAGGCGCCGCGGCCCGCGGGTGTTTCCGGGCCCCTCCGGCTTCCCCGGCCCGCTCTTTTTCGGCCATCCACATACCGCCAGGTACGCTCACAGACGTGCCCTCCATGAACGAACTGGTCCGCCAGCACACCGCCCTCGACGACTCCGACCTCGAGTGGCTCCATCTGCTGGTCTCGGAGTGGCAGCTGCTCTCCGACCTCTCCTTCGCCGACCTGGTCCTGTGGGTCCCCACCCGGGACGGCACCCGGTATGTCTCGGTGGCGCAGATGCGCCCCAACACCGGCCCCACCTCCTACCAGGACGACATGGTCGGCCACCTGGTCCCGCGCGGCCGCCGCCCCATGCTGGACATCGCCCTGGACGAGGGCCGGATCGTCCGCGAGGGCGACCCGGAGTGGCGCGAAGAGGTCCCCGTACGGGTCGAGTCCATCCCGGTACGGCGCGAGGGCAGGGTCCTCGGGGTCATCGCCCGCAACACCAACCTGCTGACCGTGCGCACCCCGAGCCGCCTTGAGCTCACCTACCTCCAGAGCGCCTCGGACCTGGCCCAGATGATCGCCGCCGGATCGTTTCCCTTCGCCAACCAGCAGGTCGACATGGACGCCTCGCCGCGCGTCGGCGACGGACTGATCCGGGTGGACGCGGACGGCGTCGTCCAGTACGCCTCCCCGAACGCCCTCTCCGCCTACCACCGCCTCGGCCTCGCCGCCGATCTGCTCGGCCACCACCTGGGCCGGACCACGGCCGAACTCGCCCCGACCAAGGGGCCGGTGGACGAGGCGCTCGCCAAGGTCGCCAGCGGCTGGGCGCCGCGCGAGTTCGAGATCGAGTCCGAGGACGGGGTGATCCAGTTCCGGGCGATCCCGCTCAAGCCCAAGGGCACCCGCATCGGTTCACTGGTGCTGCTCCGGGACGTCACCGAACTGCGGCGCCGTGAGCGGGAATTGATCACCAAGGACGCGACCATCCGGGAGATCCACCACCGGGTGAAGAACAACCTCCAGACGGTCGCCGCGCTGCTGCGCCTCCAGGCCCGGCGTATCGAGTCCGAGCGCGGTCGGGAGGCCCTGGAGGAGGCCGTACGGCGGGTCGGCTCCATCGCCATCGTGCACGAGACGCTGTCCCAGAACCTGGACGAGCGGGTCGAGTTCGACGAGATCGCCGACCGGGTGCTCGCGATGGTCGCCGAGATCTCACCCGGCAAGGTCATCGGCCGGCGCACCGGCCGCTTCGGGATACTCGACGCCGAGGTCGCGACCCCGCTGTCGATGGTTCTCACCGAAATCCTGCAGAACGCCCTGGAACACGGCTTCCGCGAGGGCGACACCGGCAGCGTCGAGGTGACGGCGGTCCGCGGCGGCACCACCAAGGAGGCCCGACTCCTTGTCACCGTCCAGGACGACGGCGTCGGCCTGCCCGAGGGCTTCGACCCGCACCGCTCCGGCAACCTCGGTCTGCAGATCGTACGAACGCTGGTGGAGGGCGAGTTGGGCGGAACATTCGACATGGTGCCGGCGCCCGAACGGGGGACCCGGGTGATCCTGGACCTGCCGGTGCGTCCGCAGAAGTAGGTCTCCCGAGAAGTAGGTCTCGCGGACAGCAAAGAGCCCCGAACCTGGTGGGTCCGGGGCTGCTCGCTCGTTGCTGCTCTCGCTCTTGCTAAGCGCATCGGGGGTACTGCGCGCTGCGGCTCGGGGGCGGGAGATGCGTACTCGCTGTACGCGCCGCCAAGCTCAGGCTAGCGGGGTGGGTCGGGTCAGGCGGTGGCCTGACGGGCCCGGTTGCGGGCGGCACGGCGCTTCATCGCGCGACGCTCGTCCTCGCTGAGGCCACCCCAGACGCCGGAGTCCTGGCCGGACTCAAGCGCCCACTGCAGACACTGGTCCATAACAGGACAGCGACGGCAGACGGCCTTGGCTTCCTCGATCTGCAGCAGCGCAGGACCAGTGTTGCCGATGGGGAAGAAGAGCTCGGGGTCTTCCTCGCGGCAAACGGCGTTGTGACGCCAGTCCATGGCTGCTACCTCTCCTTGGTATTACATGCAAGTTGCTTGTGAATGTGAACGCTTTCACGAATCCCTCAACAAGTGAAGGGCCGACCGCCAGGTTCCCTGGCAGGGGTCCTGTGAGTTGAAGGGGGATTCCGGTGATCAGTGGAGGCCGGTCTTGCGGGCCGTCCCGATCGCCACGTAGAGCCTCGCAAACCTCAGCGACGGATACAACCCCTTCCGGAAAGTTTTTTTTGATTCCTCGGTGTCGACTGGGTCACAGCCGTACTTCCATGGGGTGGACCCTGGCCTAAACGTTCGAGTGAAAGGACTTTGGCCCGTTCCGCTCACACAATCACACGCAGTGCGCGGCGTACGCCTGTGAACGTCACGCTCGTACGCAGTCCTAGGTGGTCGCCGTCCATCTGGAGGGGGAGGGGCACCTTCGAATGCAAGGTGAACTGGTCCAGGTCGTGCAGGGACACCGCGTGCTTTCCATGGGGTCCGCGCTCGGGGGACGAAGTGAGCAACTGTGTGCCATACCGGGCAGCCGCGGCCGTCGACAGGCGGCTGAGACCGAGTACGTCGATGCCCTTATCGAACGAGGCCTTAGGCGACGTGTACATCGGGCGATTGCCGAGATACGTCCAGGGCGAGGTGTTCGAGATTATCGCCACGACAAGATCGTTGATCGGGTCGGCGCCGGGCCGCTCAAGGGTGATCGTGCCGTGCCGGCGGTGCTGCTCGCCGAGGAATTGCCGGACGACCTGACGAACGTACAGCGCATGCGTGGATTTCTTACCGAGCTCGCGCTGCTGCTCGACCCGGCCGACCACACCGGCGTCGAAGCCGAGCCCCGCGTTGAAGGTGAACCAGCGGGCCGGGACCGCCTCGTCCACGGTGCCGGGCGTGCCCGCGGTCAGGCCGAGACCGACGAACCGCTCACGCTTCTCGCGCAGCGCGTCCAGCAGGTCGCCGGTGGCCTCGACGGGGTCGTTGGGCAGACCGAGGGCGCGGGCGAAGACATTGGTGGAACCGCCGGGGACCACGGCGAGGCCGGGCACCCGGTCCGGGTCGGGGCCGCCGTGCAGCAGGCCGTTGACCACCTCGTTGACCGTGCCGTCGCCGCCGAGTGCCACGACGAGGTCGATGTCGTCGCTCTCCGCCGCCTGCCGGGCCAGGTCGCGGGCGTGGCCGCGGTACTCGGTGGTGACCGCCTCGAGCTTCACTTCGCTGGCGAGTGCGTGGATCAGGACATCGCGCCTACGTGCGCTTGTGGTGGTTGCCGCCGGATTGACCACGAGAAGTGCACGCATGGATTGCAGCGTACCTACTGGGAAGTACCCGGCCCAGACCGAGTTAGGGATCGGGTAAGAGAAAGGGGCGTGAGTCTGAACACGTGTCCCCGCGGGGCCGCGGCCGGCGTTCCGGGGCGAGGGCTACTCTTCTCGGCGTGAGCGATGCGCCTACGGCTGAGAAGGCCGACGTGACCGACGGACCCCGTCCGCGGCGGCTGACGTATGCCGCCGCGCTGGCCGGGCTGGAAGGGCTGGCACTGGTGGCCGGCGGGGTGTGGATGCTCGTGCTCGGGCTCACCGGGTCGCCGGACGACCGGGGGCAGGCGGTCACCGGGGGCGTCACCGTGATCGTGCTGGCGCTGCTGCCGTTGCTCGCCGCGCGCGGGTTGCTGCTGCGGAAGAGCTGGAGCCGGGGGCCGGCGGTGATCACGCAGATCATGGCGTTGCCGGTGGCCTACAACCTGCTGCAGGCCGACAGCATCGCGATCCCGGTGGGGATCGCTCTCGCGGTGGTCTCGATCGCCTCGCTGGTGCTGCTGGTGAACTCGGCTACCACCCAGGCCCTTGGGATCAAGGGACCCGGGCGCAGTAGCTGATCTGCGGGCCGGTCGGGGCTGGTCGCGCCCACGCGGCGGAGCCGCGTATGAATACAGCCCCGCGCCCCTGAAGGGGCGCTCCGGTTCCGGGCGTCAGAGAGTTTTACTCCTCGACCAGCAGCTTCTCTCGCAACTGGGCCAGTGTCCGGGCCAGCAGCCGTGAGACGTGCATCTGGGAGATGCCGACCTCCTGGGCGATCTGGGACTGGGTCATGTTGCCGAAGAAGCGGAGGAGAAGGATCCGCTTCTCCCGGGGCGGGAGGTCTTCCAGGAGCGGCTTGAGGGACTCGCGGTACTCGACGCCCTCCAGGGCCTCGTCCTCCGCGCCGAGCGTGTCGGCGACCGCCGGGGACTCGTCGTCGGTGTCGGGGACGTCCAGGGACAGCGTGGAGTACGCGTTGGCCGACTCCAGACCCTCCAGGACCTCCTCCTCGGAGATCGCGAGCTTCTCGGCCAGTTCGTGGACCGTGGGGGAGCGGCCGTGCTGCTGGGACAGCTCCGCCGTGGCGGTCGTCAGAGCGAGGCGCAGCTCCTGCAGCCGGCGCGGTACGCGGACCGCCCAGCCCTTGTCGCGGAAGTGACGCTTGATCTCGCCGACCACGGTCGGGGTGGCGTACGTGGAGAACTCCACGCCCCGGTCCGGGTCGAAACGGTCGACCGACTTGATCAGGCCGATGGTGGCGACCTGGGTGAGGTCGTCCAGCGGCTCGCCGCGGTTGCGGAACCGGCGCGCGAGGTGCTCGACGAGCGGCAGATGCATCCGGACCAGCCGATTGCGCAGCTCCGCGTACTCGGCGCTGCCCTCCTTCAGCGCGCGCAGCTCGACGAACAAGGCGCGCGCCCCACTGCGGTCCTGAGGTGTGTGCTGGGTCGCCTGCACGACCTCCGCGGCCAGCGCCTGGTCCTCGGCGTATCGCTCGTGCTCGCTCATCGTCCCGCCCGTTGCCCTTCCACGAGCCCTCGCCGCCTCCGCCACTCTCGACTTCGCCTGAGCGGGGGCACCCCCATGGTCCAGGGCCGCGACCCCGTTCCGCTCGTCCGGAGGCGTGCTCTGCACGGCACCGTCCGGGCCGAGCGGCGCGGAGGGGTCCTCCGGGTGCTGCCTGGCCTGTTCAGGGATGCCGTCGATGCCGTCAGCCATGCGGCGGGAGCCGGCCTCGGGGCCTTCGCCCCCGGCCGACAGCCCCCGTGTGCCGCGTTCTTCGTCCCGCACCGGCCCGTCCCCGTTCCTCACGCCGGCCCGGGTCCCGCGCCGCGCTGTTTGTACAGGCTGATCGACACGGTCTTGTCCTCGTCGACGGCCGACGAGACCTTGCCCGCGAGGGCCGAGAGCACGGTCCAGGCGAAGGTGTCGCGCGAAGGGGCGTGGCCGTCCGTGGTCGGGGCGGAGACCGTGACCTCCAGCGAATCGTCGACGAGGCGGAAGACGCAACTGAGCACCGAGCCGGGAACGGCCTGCTGGAGCAGGATCGCGCAGGCCTCGTCCACCGCGATGCGCAGGTCCTCGATCTCGTCCAGGGTGAAGTCCAAGCGGGCGGCGAGACCGGCCGTGGCCGTGCGCAGCACCGACAGGTAGGCACCCGCAGCCGGCAGCCGGACTTCCACGAAGTCCTGGGTCGCGGGCTCGCCTGCGATCTGGGACACCCTCACCTCCATGGTGGTACAAGCTATTCGGGGCCGAGGGTCGCCCCCCGGGGTAACGCACTACGTGGTTCAGCGGTGACGCTACCGCGCTCCGAACTTTTCTGTCCCCGGGACCCCAACCCCCTGGCGTCACTCACAGTAAACCTGTGGATACGCTCCGTGTCTAGGGGGTTGCCCTGCCCAATTGGGAAGAGCGCGCGCCGGGTTGACGTACCCCGGCGTCGAACCGTCGAACCGTCGGTGCGGCGTACTTCACCAGCCGTAGTGCAGTGTCACACGAGGACGTGGTCCACGAAGCACCAGCGCCAGTCCTCGCCGGGTTCGAAGGTCCGCATCACCGGGTGACCGGACGTCTCGTGGTGGCCGGTCGCGTGTCTTCCTCGCGAGGAATCGCAACAGCCGACGTGGCCACAGGTCAGACAGAGCCGCAGCTGGACCGGGTGCCAGCCCTTGACGAGACACTCCGGGCAGGTCTCGTTCAGCGGCTCGGGTTCCGGGTGCGGCAGCGCGTCGCGGTGCGTGCACTGTTTCATGATTGCCAGATTACGACGGGCGTGCGGGTGGCCGCGCGGAAAATGAGGGTGGGCGAGGACCATGGACGTGATGCCACTGCTGTTGCTGGTGGCGGGGAGCGCCGCGATCGCCGGTGCGGCCCGGCGCACCCCGGTGCCGGCGCCCCTGCTGCTGGTCGCGGTCGGACTGCTGGTGTCGTACGTCCCCGGAGTCCCGGACTACACCCTCGACCCGGAGATCGTGCTGCCGCTGGTGCTGCCCCCGCTGCTGTACAAGGAGGGCACCGAGAGTTCGTATCTCGACCTGCGGGCGAACATGCGGCCGGTGGCGCTGCTGTCGGTGGGATACGTCCTGTTCGCCACCTTCGTCGTCGGCTGGGCCGCCTACGCGATCGTGCCCGGACTGCCGCTGCCCGCGGCGCTCGCGCTGGGCGCGGTCGTGGCGCCCACGGACGCGGTCGCGGCCGCCGCCATCGCCCGCCGGGTGGGGCTGCCGTCCCGGCTCACCACGATCCTGCAGGGCGAGTCCCTGCTGAACGACGCCACGGCGATCACCGCCTACCGGGTGGCCGTCGCGGCCGCCCTCGGCGAGGGCGCGTCCTGGGTCGACGGAATCGGCGAGTTCCTGCTGGCCGCGTTCGGCGGCGTGGTGGTCGGTGTGCTGCTGATGGTGCCGATCCACTGGCTGCGTACGCATCTGCGGGAGCCCCTGCTCCAGAACACACTGTCGCTGCTGATCCCGTTCGTCGCCTACGGTGTCGCCGAGCAGTTCCACGCCTCCGGTGTACTGGCGGTCGTGGTGGTCGCCCTCTATCTCGGCCACCGCGCCTGGGAGGTCGACTTCGCCACCCGTCTCCAGGAGGAGGCGGTGTGGCGGATGGTGGCGTTCCTGCTGGAATCGGCGGTCTTCGCCCTGATCGGACTGCAGTTGCCGGTGGTCCTGAAGGGACTCGGGGCGTACGAGGGCGTCGACGCGGCCTGGTACGCGATCGCCCTCTTCGTCGTGGTGGTCGTGGCCCGGTTCGTGTGGATCTACCCGGCGGCGTTGCTGCCGCGGCTGCTGTTCCGGCGGATCCGCGAGCGGGAGGAGAACCCCACCTGGAGAAGCCCCGTCGTCGCGTCCTGGGCGGCCATGCGGGGCGTGGTCTCGCTGGCCATCGCCTTCTCGCTGCCGCTCACCGTGCACGGCGGCGGCGCGTTCCCGCAGCGCAACCTGATCCTGTTCCTGACCTTCACCACCGTCATCGGAACCCTCGTGGTCCAGGGCCTCAGCCTGGCCCCGTTGATCCGCCTCATGAAGTTCCCGCCCCGGGACGTGCAGGCCGAGACCCTCGCCGAGGCGAACGCCCAGGCGCAGGCCTCCCGCGCGGCCGAGAACCGGCTCGACGAGCTCCTCTCCGACGACCGCAACGAACTCCCGCCGCCGCTCGCCGACCGCCTCCGCACGGTCCTGGAACGCCGCCGCAACGCCGTCTGGGAGCGCCTCGGCCAGACCAACCCCGTCACCGGCGAGACGGTCGACGACACGTACCGCAGGCTGTCCCGCGAGATGATCAGCGCCGAACGCGAGGTCTTCGTCCGCCTCCGGGACCACCGCTACATCGACGACGAGATGCTCCGCACACTGCTGCGCCGACTGGACCTGGAGGAGGCGGCGGCGTACCGGGAGGCGGCGTGAGCCGAAGCCGTCGGCGGGCCGCTCCCACGCGCCGGTCAGGCCGTTCCCGCGCGCCGGTCAGGCCGTTCCCGCGCGCCGGTCAGGCCGTGATCACGGCCGCCACGGCCGTCCCCCGCCCGAACGCCCCTGCCTGCGCCATCGTCACGAGTCCGTACAGCAGCTTGGCCACGTACAACCGCTCCACCCCCAGCCCGTGCCGGTCCTCGAAGTCCTCCGCGAAGGCGTGGAGTTCCGGTGGCGTACGCCCGTATCCCCCGAAGTGAAAGCGCTCGTCGAGCGACCATTCCCCCCGCCGCCCCCCGAACGCCTCCACCTGAAGTCTCGCTATATCCCCCGCCAGAAAGCCGCCCTTGAGCACCGGCACCCCCAACGCGCGCCCGCCCGGCCCCAGTCCGGCGGCCAGGCCGGCCAGCGTGCCCCCGGTGCCGCACGCGACCGCCACCACGTCGGCCCGCCCCCGCAGCTCCTCGCCCAGGGCCCGGCACCCTCGTACGGCCGCCGCGTTGCTGCCGCCCTCCGGCACCACGTACGCGTCCTCGGCCCCCGCCGCCCGCAGCAGAGCGGCCAGCACCTCCGGCTCGGCCTTGCGCCGATATGTCGGCCGGTCGACGAAGTGCAGCCGCATCCCGTCGGCCGCACACCGGGCGAGGGACGGATTCAAGGGCCGGCCGGCCAGTTCCTCGCCCCGCACCACTCCCGTCGTGGGGAAGCCGAGGAGGCGGCCGGCGGCGGCCGTCGCCCGCAGATGGTTGGAGTACGCGCCGCCGAACGTGAGGACCGGCCGGCCCGCCGCCGCCTCGATGTTCGGGACCAGCTTGCGCCACTTGTTGCCGATCAGGTCCGGGTGGATCAGGTCGTCCCGCTTGAGGAGGAGGCGGACGCCGTGACGGGCGAAACGGTCGTCGGTCACCTCGTCGAGGGGCGAGGGGAGCCGGGGGGTGAGTATGTCGGCGCTGGTCACGTCGTCATTGTCGCCCGGGGGACCGGTGCGGGCTCACTTCAGGCGGTCCCGGACGCGGGCGCGCAGCCAGGCCATGGTGAAGCCGCGGGGGTCCACCTTCCCCGGCTGCCACTCCGCGTGTCCGATCACCGACCGTTCCGACCAGCCGTGCCGCCGGCACACCGCCGCGGCCACCTTCTCGATCGCCTCCAGCTGGGCCTGCGGCCAGGGGTCCGCGCCGTCGCCCAGGTTCTCGCACTCGAAGCCGTAGAAGTGCCGGTTGCCGTCGGTGTTCGCCTCGTTGTCCGGAGGCAGGGCCTTCTCGGCGATCACCGCACGCAGGACGTCGTCGTCGCCGAGGCCCGCGTGGTTGGCACGGCCGTAGCCGACGAGGTGGACGGTGCCGTCCTTCGTGACGACCCCGTGGCAGAGCGGGCCGGGGAGGCCGGGGCGGCCGTCGTGGCAGAGCCGGACCGTGTGTTCGGCGCCATGGGTCACCGTGTGGTGGATCATCACGCCGTGGACGGGGCCCCAGGGGCCCTTGTGGTTCCGGTTGTGTTCCCTCCAGTCGCCGACCTCGACGACCCTGACGCCCGTGCTCCGCAGCGTGTCGAGGAAAGCATCCGCGGACATGGGTGGGGCCATGACTGCCTCCTTCGCATTCGTGCCGGCTGTCAGGGAACTTCTACAGAAGTCGGTCTTTTCGGGCCAGACCCCTCAAGTCCGTTCGTATCGCGTGCGAACCGATCAGGACAAGTCCGTATATCACGGGCTCCTTATCGTGCAATCGCTCGGCATGCCCAGTAGTCCGATGATCTATTCCCGCTCTTTCGGGTAATGGTCCCGACACGCTCGGTGATGACAGGGTGGCCCGTGAGACCGATGCGCGGGCAGTTCGGCGCCCGCGCAGGTATGGGAGGGCATTTCCTTATGTCGGTAGGCGAAGAGGTCCGCACGGATCAGGGCAAGCCGCAGCAGTCTCTGGACACGGCGGCAGCGCGGAACCTGGCCACCACCACCAAGTCCGCACCACAGATGCAGGAGATCAGCTCCCGCTGGCTGCTGCGCACGTTGCCATGGGTCGACGTCCAGGGCGGTACCTACCGGGTGAACCGGCGGCTCACCTACACGGTCGGCGACGGCCGTATCACGTTCGTGAAGACCGGCGACCGTGTCGAGGTCATCCCCGCGGAACTGGGCGAGCTGCCGGTCCTGCGGGCGTACGAGGACGACGCGGTGCTGGGCGAGCTGGCCCAGCGCTGCCGGCAGCGCGACTTCGCCCCGGGCGAGGTCATCGCCTCGTTCGGCAACCAGACGGACGAGGTGTACCTGCTCGCCCACGGCCGCGTGGAGAAGATCGGCACCGGCCCGTACGGCGACGACGCGGTGCTCGGCGTCCTCGCCGACGGCGCGTACTTCGGCGAGGCGGGCCTGCTCGACCCCGACGCCATCTGGGAGTACACGGCCCGCGCGGACACCGCCTGCACCGTGCTGACCCTGTCCCGGCAGGACTTCGAGCAGGTCGCGGAGCGCGCCGACTCGCTGCGCGAGCACCTTCAGGAGCTGCGCGCGATCCCCGAGCAGCGCACCAACAAGTACGGCGAGAAGGAGGTCGCCCTGGCGGCCGGCCACAGCGGCGAGCCCGACATCCCGCACACCTTCGTCGACTACGAGGCCCGGCCGCGTGAGTACGAACTGAGCATCGCCCAGACCGTGCTGCGGATCCACACCCGCGTGGCCGACCTCTACAACCAGCCGATGAACCAGACCGAGCAGCAGTTGCGGCTCACCGTCGAGGCGTTGAAGGAGCGCCAGGAGCACGAACTCATCAACAACCGGGAGTTCGGCCTGCTCAGCAACTGCCAGTACGACCAGCGGCTGCAGCCGCACGACGGCGTGCCCAGCCCGGACGACATGGACGAGCTGCTCAGCCGCCGGCGCGGCACCAAGCTCTTCCTCGCCCACCCGCGCGCGATCGCAGCCTTCGGGCGTGAGCTCAACAAGCGCGGACTGGTCCCGGAGAGCGTCGAGATCGGCGGCAACCGCATCCCGACCTGGCGCGGAGTCCCGATCTACCCGTGCAACAAGATCCCGGTGACCGAGGCCCGGACCACCTCGATCCTCGCCATGCGTACGGGCGAGGCCGACCAGGGTGTCATCGGACTGCGGCAGTCCGGGCTCCCCGACGAGATCGAGCCGAGTCTCTCGGTCCGCTTCATGGGCATCAACGAGCAGGCGATCATCAATTACCTGGTCACGGCCTACTACTCGGCCGCCGTCCTGGTCCCGGACGCCCTCGGCGTGCTGGAGAACGTCGAAATCGGCCGCTGGAGGTGACGTTTCCGCACTTGGTGGCCGTGTCCCCGCCCTCCGGGGCGGGTACACCCTCGGGGTACGTGCCGAGCCGGGGCGGAGACGCCACCGTATGCGCACTCCGCGAGGGGGAGGTCATGGCCGAGTTCGTGACGGAGAGGCAGGAGCGTTCCGCGGGGGTGCCGCCGGAGCACGCCGAGCCGCTCGACGGTGGCGAGGCGGTGGCCATACTGGAGCGTGCCCGGGCGTCCGTCGACCCCGAACTGCGTGCTGCTGTCGAGTCGTTGCCCGGTTCGATGCGGCGGATCGCGCGCTACCACCTCGGATGGGAGCACGCGGACGGCACCGAGGCCTCCGGCAACGCGGGCAAGGCCATCCGGCCCGCGCTGGTCCTCGCCGCCGCCGACGCGCTCGGCGGCCCGGCGGCCCGCGTGGCCGCCGTACGGGCCGCGGCGGCCGTGGAGCTGGTGCACAACTTCACACTGCTGCACGACGACGTCATGGACCGGGACACCTCCCGCAGGCACCGGCCCACGGCCTGGACCGTGTTCGGCGACGCCGACGCGATCCTCGCCGGGGACGCCCTCCAGGCGCTGGCCCTCCGGCTGCTGGCCGGGGACCCGCACCCCGCGTCCGGCGCGGCCGCCGCCCGGCTCGCGGACTGCGTCCTCGAACTGTGCGCCGGGCAGCACACGGACACGGCCATGGAGGACCGGGCCCCCGACGAGGTCACCCTCGACGAGGTGCTCACCATGGCCGAGGCCAAGACCGGGGCGCTGCTCGGCTGCGCCTGCGCCCTGGGCGCGCTGTACGCGGGCGGGGGCGACGACGAGGTGGCGGCCCTCGACGGCTTCGGCCGGCAGGCCGGACTCGCCTTCCAGCTGATCGACGACGTCATCGGGATATGGGGCGACCCCCGGCGCACCGGCAAGCCGGCCGGTGCCGACCTGGCGGCCCGCAAGAAGTCCCTGCCGGTCGTCGCGGCGCTCGCCTCCGGCACACCGGCCGCGGCCGAGCTCGCCGAGCTGTACGCCGAGCCGCATGTGCGGGCCGACGCCGACGCGATCGCGCGTATTGCACTGGCCGTGGAGCGGGCCGGCGGCAGGGACTGGGCGCAGGCCGAGGCGGCCGACCGGATGGCCCGGGCGATGCAGGAGCTCGCCCGCGCCGTGCCCGACCCCGAGCCGGCCGGAGGCCTGCTCGCGCTCGCCGAGTTCGTGACCCGGCGCAGCAGGTGAAGACCCCGGGGTCCCCGGGACCGTGCGGCTCCTGACCCCGCACGGCCCCCCGGGGGCTCCGGTCCGAAGGGTCCCGCACATCCCCACGGTGTGCGGGGCCCGCCGCTTCCGCCCCGCCCGCGGGCAGCGCGAGCAGCGGGCGGCGGGCGCCACGCACCGCCCAGGCCTACGCTGGGGACATGGACAGCCAGGGCCGTCAGACCTGTCCGGTCTGCGGGCAGCCCGTCGAGAGCGTGGTGCGGCGGCACAAGACGCTGGGCGCCTGGGTTCCGGTGTGGGGGCCCGGGCCCTGCCGCAACCCCGACTGCGCCGAGTACACCGGGCCGCCGCGCGGGCAGGAGCGGCGGTCGTCGGCTCCGCCCGGAGCCGACGCACAAAATCCCGGGCCCCGTGCCCGGCCGACGCCGTAGCGTGACCGTATGACCGAACTCCCGAACATCCTGCACATCACCGAGCGCTCCCTGTGGGAGGAGGCCCGCGCGCGGGGCGGCTACGAGATCTCCACCCGCGGCCGCACCCTCCAGGAGGAGGGCTTCATCCACTGCTCCACCCGCGACCAACTCCCGCGCATCGCCGCCTTCCTGTACGGCTCCTACGACGGGCCCGACGAGCTGGTGGTCCTGGTCGTGGACCCGGCCCGGGTCGGCGTACCGGTGAAGTGGGAGGCGCCGGAGCCGGACGGCGAGGAGTTCCCGCACGTGTACGGGCCGATCCCGGTCACGGCCGTGGTGGATGTGGAGCCGTGGCCCCGGGGGTGACGGCCGGCAGACCGCCCGTCTCCGGGTCCCGGCCGGTCAGGCAGTAGACACCGCCCGCCGGGTCGCGGAGCACGCTCCAGTGCCGGCCCTCGGCCAGGTGCACGGCACCGAGTTCCTCGTGCCGGGCCCGGGTCGCCGCGATGTCCGCGCAGGCCAGGTCGAGATGGGCGGTGGCAGGCCGTTCGTCGTCGAGCCGCTGGAGCAGGACCCGGACGGGCAGGCCGGCCGGTGGCCTCAGCACCCGGAACTCCGGCAGCGAACCGGTCAGCAGCTCCCAGCCGGTCAGCTCCGCCCAGAACGCGGTCTCCGCGTCGTACCCGGACGGCGGGATGTCGAGGCTGACCTGGTCCAGCCGGCTGCCGGCCACCACCGGTGGCCGTACCGACTCGCCGTGCCAGGTCACCGCGCAGAACAACTGCCCGGCGGGCGACCGCAGTACGGCCCACCCCTCGTGCTCGGCGACCGGCGCGGCGCCGAGTTCCCGGGCCCGCTCCACCAGGCCCGGCACGTCCTCGACGCAGAGATCCAGGTGGGCTCCGCCGGGGCCCGCCCCGACGCCCTGGAGTTTGACGCAGGCGTCCGCGCCGGCGGCGGGCAACAGGGTCGCGAACTCGTCGTGTTCACCGCGGGGTGCGGAGAGCCGGGTGCCGGTGACGGCCGTCCAGAAGTCCCGGGCGGCGGCGAGGTGCGCGGTGGGGCGGTCGGCGAAGGCGTACGTCCAGCGGATGGTCATACGGTGATCGTAAGTGCGCTACTCGGAGTCCCGAGTGGGCTACTTGGCGTCCCGGCGCTCCGTGAAACGCAGCAGGTTCCCCGCCGGATCCCGGAACGCGCAGTCCCGCACGCCCCAGTGCTGGTTCATCGGCTCCTGGATCACATCACCGCCGTACTCCCGCACCCGTTCGTACAACGCGTCGCAGTCGGTGGTGGAGAAGATGACCCCGCGCAGCATGCCCTTGGCGAGCAGTTCGGCCATGGCCTGACGGTCGGCGGGCGAGGCGTCCGGGTTGGCACCGGGCGGCTCCAGCACGATCTCCACGCCCGGCTGCTGCGGCGACCCGACGGTCACCCATCGCATCCCCTCGAACTCCACGTCGTTGTGGACCTCCAGACCGAGGACGTCACGGTAGAAGGCCAGCGCCTTGTCGTGGTCGTCGACGGCGATGAAACACTGCGCGAGTTTTACGTCCATGGGGTCAGGCTAGGAGCAAACGGGCCGCCGTGCCCGGTCAGCTCATGGCCCAGACATAGGGGTCGTGGGCCGGGGCAAGGGCCGGGTCCCGGGACCCGGAGTCCGCAGGGGTGGGAGCCGGCGATCCCGCGGCCGGCCGCAGTATCCGCCCCGGGGCGACCCGGTGGGCCGCGACGACGTCCATGACCAGGGTGTTCGCGGCGGACAACAGGGCGAGCAGGACATGGAACGGCTCCACGGTCCGGTCGCCGAACCGGTCCGCCTCCCGGGGCGCCAGCTCGAACACCGCGACGGTCTCGCCCGTCAGCGGCAGGTGGTCGCCCGGTGTCACGGTTCCCCTGCCGAGCGCGCCGATCACCCCGCCGCGCAGCGCCTCGGCGGGTGCGCCCAGCATCCGTACGGTGTCCTCCTCGTCCAGTTCGAGCAGCGCCAGCAGGACATGCCCCGGCTCCACGTACCAGTGCCTGAGCCGCCGTGCCACATCGCGGGCGGTCTCCACCACGCCCTGGGCCCGCTCACCGAACCTCTCGTACACCGCTCACCCCCGCCAGATCCTCCCGAGCCCGCCGGGTGTGCGGGTGGTCCGTCCCCAGCAGCCGCTCCCGCACCGCCACCACCTCACCGAGCAGCGCCTGCGCCTCCTCCCGGCCGCCCGTGAACGCCAGGTTCCGGGCCAGCAGATGGCGGGTCCGCAGCGTGTGCGGATGCTCCCCGCCCAGCACCCGCTCCCGGTCCGCGAGCAGCAGCCGGAGCAGGCCGGCCGCCTCCTCCCGGTGCCCCGCCTCGCCGAGGTTGACGGCGAGGAACTGCCGGGTGCGCAGGGTGTCCTCGTGGTCGGGGCCGAGCAGGCGCAGCTGGTCGGCGAGGAGCCGGCGCAGCAGGTCCGCGGCCTGAGCCGGACTGCCCGCGCCGCCCAGGCTGTGCGCGTGGGACTGGCGGCCGCGCAAGGTGTCCTCGTGTTCGGCGCCCAGGATCCTGGTCTGTTCGGCGACGGTCTTGTGGAGCTGTTCGGCGGCTCCCGCCCAGTCCCCGGCCTTGCCCTGTTCGACGGCGGCGCCGTGCCGTCGGCGCAGTTCGGGTCCCGCGGTCGCGGCGAACGCGCGGTTGACGCCGAGGGCGATGGAAGCGGCGGTGCCGGCGCCCCGGTTGAGCGGGGTGGGCAGGCCCTCGGCGGCCATGACGGCGCGCAGCCGGCGGTAGAGGTCGTCGACCGTGAACAACTCGGGGCCGCCGACCACTCCTTCGCGCAGCAGCCGTATCAACCGGCCGGAGAACGCCGTGTGTTCCTCGTCCGGGAGGGCGAGGGCGACCTGGTCGCGCTGGGCCGAGGTCAGGACATAGGTGCCCGCCACCGCCAGCTGCTCGATCCGGCCGACGGCGCCGCCGAGCGGGTCGCCGACCGCCCGGCCGGAGAAGCAGCAGTCGAGGATCACCACCTTGGTCTCGGCGGGGGAGTCGAGGACGGCGTCGCGGAGCTTGTCGTACTCCAGGGAGTTGAACTCGGGCGCCTCCCAGCGACTGTCCGGCAGGCCCAGGTACAGGGTGTGGCGGCGGCCGGCGACCAGGCCGTGACCGGCGTAGTGGACCAGGAGGAGGTCCTCGGCCCCGGCGACGGCCGAGCGCAGCCGGTCGCCGACCGTGCGCAGGTCGCCGTCGTCGAGGAGGACCGTGCAGTGGCTCTCGGGGACGAGCCCGTGGTGCGGCTCGGTGAGCAGCCCGGCGAGATCGGTGACGGTCTTCTCGACGACCGGCAGATCGGGCAGGGCCGGGTCGGAGTAGCGGCTCGCGCCGATCAGCACGACCCGGGAGCGGAGGGGGTCGGGAAGGCGCACGTCACGCCTGCGGATCCTGGTGTGGGTCCAGGGCCTGGCGCAGCAGCTCCGCCATGTCCTCGCGGCTGACCCGCTTGGCGTCGATCTCGATCGCGGGGCCGTTCTCGCGACTGACGCTGAGCTTGACGTCGCTGCGGCGCGGCTGGGTGATCCAGGCGCGCAGGCAGGAGGCGAGCACGGTGAGCGGGCCGCCCGCGCCCAGCAGGACGGACACGGTGTCCAGCGGGACGCCCAGCTGGCCCGCGGCCGGGGCGCCCCCGGTCAGCCGGACCCTGCCGGAGAGCTCGGGCTCGCCTCGGAGCCAGTCGGTCAGGGACTCGGCGTCCATGACCGGGTCGGGGCTCAGGACGCAGATGAACGCGGTTGCCACGGCTCCCCCGGATGTGTGCAAAGGCCTGGTCGTCCACACGCCTTGTCGGGCAACGGAGTTGATGATGACGCCCAGTGTACGGCCGGGGAGCGCGGAGTGACCTGGGTCGGCGCGGTGCGCACCGCTTCCCGGACGCTTCCTGGCCGGTCAGTACGGCCGGTCAGTACGGCCGGTCAGTACGGCCGGCGGCGCGGGCGGGTGAACGTGCGGGCCACGCAGGACGGGATCACCGTGCTCTCCTCGTGGTCCCGAGCCCGGTAGGCGCTCGGTGTCTCCCCGACCAGTTCGGTGAAGCGCGAACTGAAGGACCCCAGCGATGTACAGCCGACGGCCATGCACACTTCCGTCACCGTGAGGTCGCCCCTCCTGAGCAGCGCCTTGGCCCGTTCCACGCGCCGGGTCATGAGGTAGCTGTACGGCGTCTCGCCGAAGGCCTTGCGGAAGCTGCGCTGGAAGTGGCCGGGGGACATGAGGGCGGTCCGGGCGAGCTCGGTCATGTCGAGCGGCTCGGCGTACTCGCGGTCCATCCGGTCGCGGGCCCGGCGCAGCCGTCTCAGGTCCTCCAGGGTCATCCCACCAGGATGACATGCACATTGTGCACACGGACCGGGATTGTTCTTGTGCGGCCGTTTCCCTCCAGTTCTCGCGCAATTGGCGCATCCTTGTTTGCATAAAGGAATGGACCACATCACGTTCCTCGTGGCGGTCGTGATCGTCACTGCACTCGCTTTCGACTTCACCAACGGATTTCACGACACGGCGAACGCGATGGCCACGTCCATCGCGACCGGTGCGCTCAAACCGAAGACGGCTGTTCTGATCAGTGGTGTGCTGAACCTGGTAGGGGCCTTCCTCTCCACGGAGGTCGCCAAGACGATCTCCGGCGGCATTGTGAACGACGCCAAGGTGAGTCCGGCGATGATCTTCGCGGGGCTCGTGGGTGCGATTCTGTGGAACCTGGTGACCTGGCTGGTCGGACTTCCCTCCAGTTCCTCGCACGCCCTGTTCGGCGGGCTGATCGGCGCGGTGTGGGTCGGTGCCGGCTCCGGCGCGGTGAACTTCGACAAGGTCGTCGAGAAGATCATCATTCCGGCCTTCGCCTCGCCGGTCGTGGCGGGCGTCGCCGCCCTGATCGCCACCTACGCCGCCTACAAGCTCACCACCCGGGGCCGCGCGGACTCCGTGACCAAGGGCTTCCGGCTCGGGCAGATCGGCTCCGCCTCGCTGGTCTCGCTCGCCCACGGCACCAACGACGCCCAGAAGACCATGGGCATCATCACCCTGACCCTGATCTCCGTCGGCGCGCTCCCGGACGGCGCGGGACCGCCGGTCTGGGTGATCCTCTGCGCCGGTCTCGCCATCGCCCTCGGCACCTACATCGGCGGCTGGCGGATCATCCGCACCATGGGCAAGGGCCTCACCGAGATCCAGTCCCCGCAGGGCTTCGCGGCCGAGACCGCCTCCACGGCCGTCATCCTGACCTCCGCCCACATGGGCTTCGCCCTGTCCACCACGCAGGTCGCCTCCGGCTCCATCCTCGGCGCGGGCCTCGGCCGGAAGCTCGCGGAGGTCCGCTGGGGCGTCGCGGGCCGCATGGTGGCCGCCTGGCTGATCACCCTGCCGTGCGCCGCGCTGGTCGGCGGCGTCTCCGCGGCCGCGGTCAAGCACGGCGGCAACTTCGGCACGGTCGTCGTCGCGCTGGTCGGCGCCGCGCTCGCGGTGGGCATCGTCCTGCTGTCGCGCCGCAACCCGATCCACGCCGACAACGTGAACGACCACCACGAGGTCGCCATCCGCACCACGCCCCCGTCCCACGTCGACACCGCAGCCTGAGTGAGGGAGTTCCCATGACCATCGACTGGACCGCACTCGGCCAGGTCACCGCGGTGAGCATCGGAGTTACAGTCGCAGTGGTGGTCGTTTTCGCCTTCGGCGTCCTCGGCCTCGCACGCTACGAAGGAGCCAAGGAACAGGGCAGCACCGGCACCGTCGGCGCCGCCCAGGCAGGGCTGTGCTTCCTCGCCTGCGCGGCGGTGGTGGCGTACGGCATCTACCTGATCGTTCCGCAGTTCCACTGACCCCTGAAACCCCGAACCCATGAGCCGCTGAGGAGGACTGGATGACGACGCCGGACCTGCTGTCCGACCTGGCCGACCTGAAGGTCGACTACAGCGACCCGGACGACCCCGTACTCATCCGCCCGGACGGATCCCCGATCGACACCTGGCGGGAGAACTACCCGTACGCGCACCGCATGGAGCGCAAGGAGTACGAGTGGCACAAGCGGCTGCAGCAGATCGAACTGCTGAAGCTGCAGAGCTGGATCAAGGAGACGGGACGCCGGATCGTCATCGTCTTCGAGGGACGCGACGCGGCCGGCAAGGGCGGCACGATCAAGCGCTTCACGGAGCACCTGAACCCCCGTGGCGCCCGGGTCGTGGCGCTGGAGAAGCCCACGGAACGCGAGAGCGGCCAGTGGTACTTCCAGCGCTATGTGCAGTACCTCCCGACCGCCGGTGAGATCGTGATGTTCGACCGCTCCTGGTACAACCGGGCCGGCGTCGAGCGGGTCATGGGCTTCTGCTCGGACGACCAGTACCGGCGCTTCATGCGGCAGGCGCCGCTGTTCGAGCGGATGCTGGTGGACGACGGGGTGGACCTGGTGAAGTTCTGGTTCTCGGTCTCGCAGAGCGAGCAGCGGACCCGCTTCACCATCCGCCAGGTCGACCCGGTGCGGCAGTGGAAGCTCAGCCCGATGGACCTGGCCTCCCTGGACCGCTGGGACGACTACACGGCTGCGAAGGTCGCGATGTTCCGCGAGACGGACACCGAGTACGCGCCCTGGACCGTGGTCAAGAGCAACGACAAGAAGCGCGCGCGCGTCGAGGCGATGCGCAGCGTCCTCGCCCGCTTCGACTACGCCGACAAGGACGAGGAGGTCGTCGGCAGCCCCGACCCGCGGATCGTGGGCGCGGCGGCCGGCCTGCTGGAGGCCGGCGAGGACGACCACGACGACCGGCACTAGGACCTGTCCTGTCCGGCACCACACCGCGCAGGCCGCCCGGACGACCGGGCGGCCTCTGTGCTTTTCTGTTCTTTTCTGGGCCCTTCTATGCCTTTCGGAACGGACGGACCGGCGATGGACACGACTCGGCGCGATCGACGAGTATCTGCAGCATGATCAGGGCCGCCACCGAGAACGACGTCGCCGCGATCCGCGCGATGATCCGCGAACTCGCCGAGTACGAACGGGCCGTCGAGCAGGCCCGGGCCACCGAGGAGCAGCTCCGCGAGGCCCTGTTCGGCGTCCACCCGGCGGCCTACGCGCTGATCGCCGAGGACGACACCACCGGCGAGGTCGTGGGCCACGCCCTGTGGTTCCCACGCTTCTCGACCTGGACCGGAACCCGGGGCATGCACCTGGAGGACCTCTACGTACGCCCGCACGCCCGCGGCGCCGGCCACGGCAGGGCCCTGCTCGCCGCCCTCGCCGCGCTCTGTCTGCGCGACGGCTACGAGCGCTTCGAGTGGTGGGTGCTGGACTGGAACGAGCCGGCGATCGGCCTGTACGAGTCGCTCGGCGCGGAGTTCCTGGACGAGTGGCGGGTCTGCCGCCTGACCGGCGAACCGCTCAAGGCCCTGGCGGCCCAGGCTCCGGACACCGGCCCTCGGTGACCCGGAGGGCTCACGCGGCGGACGTCGGCACCGGGATGAACCGCCGGGCGTCCCGGACGTACCGGCGCACGGCGTACGCGGTGTAGGCCAGGCCCACGAACCAGCCGATGGGCACCGCCCAGATGACGCCGTCCAGCCCGAGCGGCTCCTTCAGCAGCGACGCGGAGGGGATGCGGACGACGAGGAACGACAGCATCGTGCACACCAGCGGGAAGACCGTCCGGCCGATCCCGTTCAGGAAGCCGTGGACGACCGCCATCGCCGTGTACAGAAGCAGGAACGGATACGTCATGAGGATGTAGGAGCCGACGATCCCGCGGACCGGGCCGGAGGTGGTGAAGGCGGCGGCGATGTCCTGCCGTACCAGGATGACCAGCAGGGATTCCGCCGGCGTCGCCCACAGGCAGACCCGCAGCGCCTGCAGCAGCACTCGCCGGGCCCGCTCCGGGTCCCCGGCTCCCGCGTACCGGGCGACGAAGACCGTCACCGCGCCGGACAGGTCCAGATAGAACCGCCCGGCGAGGGCCTCCAGCCGGGCGGCGATGCTGAACGCGGCGATCGCCGCCGTTCCGAACGGGGCGATCAGCGACGTCAGGACCATGGTGCCGAGCGAGAGCATGACGTGCTGGACGCCCACGGGGAAGCCGAGCCGCAGGGACGAGCCGGCCTGCCGGGCCAGCTCGGGAAGGGCGCTGCGGTAGCGATGGACCCCGTGCCGACGGGCCACGAGCACGAGGCCGGCCACGAAGGCCACCGACCCGGCCGTCACCGTCCCCAGGGCCGCTCCCCGCAGGCCCAGCCCCAGCAGGGCCACGAAGCTCCAGGCGAGAACGGTGTTGAGGAGACTGCTGGACACCATGATGTACATGACCGTGCGGGAGTCGCCGAGCCCCCGCAGAAAGCCGCCCAGCGCGCCGATGCCGAACATGCCGACGAACCCGAGGGACAGGGTGCGGAGGTAGGTCGTGGTGCCGTGGGCCACGGCACCGTGGATCCCCATCGCGTTCAGGAGGAACCCGGTGGCGGAGAAGACCAGCACGATGCACAGCGCGGCCCAGACGACGGCGAAGGCCGCCAGGCCGACGGCGGCGTCGTGCTGACGTTCCGTCTGCCCGGCCCCGGTCATCCGGGCGAACCGGATCGCGAAGCCGCTGACCAGGCCGAGGAAGACGGCGTTGACCAGGTAGAAGATCGGCTGGGCGGCGCCCACGGCAGCGAGGCCCCCGACGCCGACGTAGTGCCCGACGATGATGCTGTCGGCCAACAGGTAGGACTGCTGCACATAGTTGGCGACCGACATCGGGAGGCTGAACCCGAGTGTCGACCGCAGTTCCGTACGGCGCCGTTTCGCGTTCGCGAAGTGGCGCTCCCCTTCGCCTTCGGTCATCTGACCGAGCGTAAGCCTGTAGTGGACAACGACATCGACTTCGCGCCACCGCGCCGGCAACGGGTGCATGACACACTCGCACCCGTAGTGCCACGAAGCGGTGCCCCGCGATGCCGGCCGAGCCAATGGAGGCGGCTACATGCCAGGTCCCATCCAGTCCGTGTCCCGTGCCGCGGCAGTGCTACGGCTGCTTGCCGCAGGCGAACGCCATTTCGGTCTCACTGACACCGCCTTGTCTCTCGGTCTCCCGAAGGGCACGGTCTACGGCATTCTGCGCACGCTCCAGCGGGAGGGGCTCGTGGAGCAGGATCCGGCCTCCGGCAAGTACCGATCAGGTGCCGAGCTGGCGAGGATGGGCGGCAGCTACCTCCACCACCACGAGCTGCGTGCCCACGCTCTGGTCTGGGCCGACGACCTGGCCAGGGCCACCAGGGAGACGGTGCACGTGGGTGTGCCCCACCGGTCCGGTGTGCTGATCGTCCATCATGTCTCCCGCCCCGGCGCCGAACGGCCGGTTCCGGAGACCGGCAGAGTGATGTCCGTCGAACGGACCGCCCTGGGCATGGTTCTGGACGCGCACAGGACGGTGGCTCCCGAGGACACCTTGCGGATCGTCCGCGACCGGGGCTGGGCCTGTGCCCCCGAACCGGCATGCGCCGGCATGGTCTCCGTCGCGGCACCGGTCCGCGACAGAAGCAGAGCGACCGTCGCCGCGGTGAGCGTCACAGGAACGGCCGGGCGCGTCTGCGACGACGGCAGGGTACGCGGCTCCGTCCTCTCCGCGATCAGGTCCTGCGCCCGTGCGCTCTCCCACGGTCTGGGCGCCGACCACCCGTGAGGCACGGCAGACCCGGCGCCTGCGGCCGGGCGGAAAAGACCGCACCCGGACCGTCATGGACGCCGTTCTCGGCGGCCTGCGGGCCGGGTGCGGACCGGGAGGCCCTGCGACCGAAGTGATCGCAGGGCACAAGGTCTGATCGAGGATCAGGCCTTCTTGGTCTCCCAGAAGATCTTGTCGATCTCGGCGATGAGCTCCAGGGCCTTCTCGCCGGTCTTCGGGTCCGTGGACGCCTTGGCGGCGGACAGGGCCTTCAGGGTGTCGTTCACCAGGACGTGCAGCTGGGGGTACTTCTCGAAGTGCGGGGGCTTGAAGTAGTCGCTCCAGAGCACCGAGACGTGGTGCTTGGCGAGCTCGGCGCGCTGCTCCTTGATGACGGTGGCGCGCGCCTGGAAGTGCGGGTCGTCGTTGGCGGCCATCTTCTCCTGCACGGCCTTCACCGACTCCGCCTCGATGCGGGCCTGGGCCGGGTCGTACACGCCGCAGGGCAGGTCGCAGTGCGCGCTGACCTTGACCTTGGGGGCAAACAGGCGGGAAAGCATGGAGCATTCCTTCCTCGTGATCGTCTTCTCAGGTGGGACATTACTCCCTGGGAAGCGTGATTTCGCGAGTGCCCCCATGGGCTTAGGACAAAAGTCCAGGGTCAGACTGAGACTGGTGGAGGAACGGACCGGGGAGGTGCCGGGGATGCCGGAGCTGTCGCAGGAGACCGAGCGGGGGAGGGGTGCCGCGCCCTTCGGACTGGCCGAGGTGACCGGCCCGTCGATGGTGCCCACGCTGTACCAGGGGGATCAGCTCCTGGTGCGGTACGGGGCCCGGGTGCGGGCCGGTGACGTCGTCGTCCTGCGCCATCCGTTCCAGCAGGACCTGCTGGTCGTCAAGCGGGCCGTGGAGCCGCGCGAGGGCGGCTGGTGGGTGCTGGGGGACAACGCGTACGCGGGCGGGGACAGCACGGACTACGGGACCGTGCCGGAGGAACTGATCCTCGGGCGGGCCCTGTTCCGCTGGCGGCCGCGCGGGGCCGGTCAGCGTTCGCCGCTGGCGCTGATGCGCTGGGCGGTCTCGGCCGCGAGGCCGGTGCTGTCGTCGGACCGTTCGGGCCGCTCCGCCTCCAGGCGTTTGCGGGCCCGGTAGGCGGCCACGTTGGCCCGGGTCGCGCAGCGGTCCGAGCAGTAGCGCCGGGAGCGGTTGGTGGATGTGTCGAGGTAGGCGTTGCGGCACGGTGCTGCCTCGCACAGGCCGAGCCGGTCGACGCCGTGCTCGGTGAGGTGGAAGGCCAGGCCCATCGCCGCGATCGCCGCGTAGCCCGCGGTGGCGTTGGAGGGGTGGTCGGCCAGGTGCATGTGCCACAGCGGGCGGTCGTCCTCGTCCCGGTGGTCGTGGCCGGAGATCTGCGGGCTGACCGGGAACTCCAGCAGGAGTGAGTTCAGCAGGTCGACCGCGAGGGTCTCCTCACCCTTGTCGGCCGCCTCGAAGACCGCGCGCAGCCGGGCCCGTACCGAGCGGAAGCGCGTGACGTCGGCTTCGGTGGCGCGCCGGGCGGCCTGCTGGTTGCCGCCGAAGAGGCCGCGGACGGCCTCGACCGAGGTCAGGGAGTCCTTGCCCCGGGCCGGTTCCTCGCTGTTGACGAGACGGACGGCGTAATCCGAGTAATAGGCCAGTTCCACTTGTAGTCCTTACCGGGGCGCTCTATGGTCGGTGGTGCGGGCGGGTAACAGCCGGTCGTGCTTCCAGGGTATTACGCGACAAGCGGTGTGGAGGGGTGTCATGGCGGACGCTACGACGACCGATGCCGGTGCCGACTGGGCTGCCTGGCAGGAGAGCTGGGACCGGCAGCAGGAGTGGTACATGCCGGACCGCGAGGAACGGTTCCGGATCATGCTCGACATGGTGGAGGCGCTCGTCGGTACGGCCCCGAGGGTCCTGGACCTCGCGTGCGGCACCGGCAGCATCACCGCCCGGCTGCTCGCCCGCTTCCCGGACGCGGTCAGCACCGGCGTCGACCTCGACCCGGCCCTGCTCGCCATCGCCGAGGGCACCTTCGCGGGCGACGACCGGGTCTCGTTCGTCACCGCCGACCTCAAGGACCCGCGGTGGGCGGCGGGGCTGCCGTACGACTCGTACGACGCCGTCCTGACCGCCACGGCCCTGCACTGGCTGCACAGCGAACCCCTCGCGGTCCTCTACGGTCAGGTCGCGGGACTCGTCCGCGACGGCGGTGTCTTCATGAACGCGGACCACATGATCGACGACAGCACGCCCCGGATCAACGCGGCGGAGCGGGCGCTGCGCCATCGCCAGATGGATCAGGCCAAGGCGGCGGGCGCGCTGGACTGGGCGGAGTGGTGGCAGCTGGCGGCTCAGGACCCGGTGCTGGCCGGGCCGACGGCGCGCCGGTTCGAGATCTACGGCGAGCACGCGGACGGTGACATGCCTTCGGCGGCATGGCACGCGCGCACACTGCGGGAGAAGGGGTTCGGGGAGGCCCGCGCGGTGTGGTGCTCGCCCTCGGACACACTGTTGCTCGCGCTGAAGTAGGGGTCCACGGCGCACGAGGCGGTGCGAGAAAGCGAAGAAGGCGGTGCGAGAAATTCGTACCGCCTCTTCCGCGTCCCCAGACCCGTGTCACCGCACTGATACGGGTGAGACGGTCCGTCAACCGGTGGGCCGGGGAAGGGGGAGGGATGACGCGGGGCGCGGAAGCGCAGCTGCATGCCTTCGTCGAGGGCAGACGTACGGCTCTGTTCCGCAGCGCGTATCTGCTGTGCGGCAACCGCGACGAGGCGGAGGACCTCGTCCAGACGACGCTGGTCAGGGTCGTTCTCGGCGCCCGCAGACACGGGCGGCTGGAGAACCTCGACGCCTATGCGCGCAAGACGCTGGTCAACACCTTCATCTCGGCCCGCCGCCGCTTCTGGCGGCGTGAGCAGGCGTACGGCGAGCTGCCGGACGTGCCGGGACAGGACGTCGACAGCGACACCGGGGTGATGGTGCGGGCCGCGCTCGCCTCGTTGGCGCCCAAACAGCGGGCGGTGCTGGTGCTGCGCTACTGGGAGGACCTCAGTGTCGCCGCCACCGCCGAACTGCTCGGGATGCGGGAGAGCACGGTCAAGAGCCACACGGCCAGGGGGCTCGCGGCGCTGCGGGCCGCGGTGCGGGAGGAATTCGTATGAGCGAGAACGAGATGGTGCGGGAACTGCTCTGGAAGGCGGCGGGCACGGTACCGGTGCCGGAGAGCAGGGGGAGCGAGTCGGTCTTCGCGCGGGCCGCGCGGCTGCGGTGGCGTCGCCGGGCGGGAGTGACCGGGGTCGCCGCGGTGGCCGTGGCGACGGCGGTCGTGTTCGGCTCCGGGGTGCTGCCGGGCGGGCAGGGGCAGACTGTCCCCGCCTCGCCGACCGCTGAGCAGACGGGGTTCGGGAAACTCCTCCCGCCGGGTGTCGGGAAGGTGCGTCAGGTGTCGCTGGGGCAGCTCCTCAAGGAGACCGAGAAGCCGTTCGGGGGGAAGAAGGTCGGGCCCTACGACGGGGACTACGCCGTCTCCCGGGACGGCGGCACCGGATTCGTCTCCGTGCACACGGCGAAGCACGTGAAGAATCCCGAACCGGATCCGTGCGGCATGCCCCACGAGACGCCGCGCAAGGAACAGTGCACCCGCGAGACGGTGTCCGGCGGCGCGGTGCTGACCATCTGGCGATGGCCGGCGCAGAAGGCGGTCCAGCCGGCGTACAGCGGGCCCGAGCTGTACGCCACGCTGCTGCTGAAGAACGGCACCCTGCTGAGCGTCCGGGACTGGACGGGCTTCGCCGGGCCGGGATCGCTCGGCCCGGTGCTGGAGAACTACCCGCTCACCCGGGCGCAACTGCGTGAACTGGTGCTGAAGGACGACCTGTTGCCGTGACGGCACGCGGGACGGGGAAGGGGCGGTACGAGGATGTCGTACCGCCCCTTCCCCGTGGTGGCCCCCCGGCTACAGCACCTTGGACAGGAACGACTTCGTCCGGTCGTGCTGCGGGTTGGTCAGGACGTCGCGCGGATGGCCGGATTCGACGACCACGCCGTCGTCCATGAAGACCAGGCTGTCGCCGACCTCGCGGGCGAAGCCCATCTCGTGGGTCACGACGATCATCGTCATGCCGTCCTCGGCCAGGTCCCGCATCACGTCCAGGACCTCACCGACCAGCTCCGGGTCGAGCGCGGACGTCGGCTCGTCGAAGAGCATCAGCTTCGGCTGCATGGCGAGCGCGCGGGCGATCGCGACGCGCTGCTGCTGGCCGCCGGAGAGCTGCGCCGGATAGTGCCCGGTGCGGTCGCCGAGGCCGACCCGGTCGAGGAGGCGCTCCGCGCGCTCCCGGGCCACCGCCTTGGTCTCGCGCTTGACCTGGACCGGCGCCTCCATGACGTTCTCCAGGGCCGTCATGTGCGGGAAGAGGTTGAAGCGCTGGAACACCATGCCGATGTCCCGCCGCTGCGCCGCCACCTCCTTCTCCTTCAGCTCGTAGAGCTTGTCGCCGTGCTGGCGGTAGCCGACCAGTTGGCCGTCGACGTACAGGCGGCCGGCGCTGATCTTCTCCAGGTGGTTGATGCACCGCAGGAACGTGCTCTTGCCGGAACCGGAGGGGCCGATCAGGCAGAACACCTCGCGCGGGAGTACCTCCAGGTCGATGCCCTTGAGGATGTGCGCCAGGCCGAACGACTTGTGCACGCCCTCGGCCTTGACCATGGGGGCGCCGCTGCTGGGCGGGGTGATGTCCTTGGCGAGACCGCTCATCGGGCCACCTCCGGGCGACGGAACGAAGCCCACTGCGACAGGTTCTTCCGCAGGCGCTGCAACGGGGTCGGCGGGAGGCTGCGCGAGGAGCCGCGGGCGTAACGGCGCTCGATGTAGTACTGGACGATGCTGAAGACCGTGGTCAGCATCAGGTACCAGATGGACGCCACGAAGTACATCTCGACCACCGCGAGCGAGGTGCTGGAGATGTCCGTGGCCCGCTTGATCAGCTCGTTGAACTGGACCACGTACGCCAGCGACGAGGTCTTCAGCATGTTGATGAACTCGTTGCCGGTCGGTGGCACGATGACGCGCATCGCCTGCGGCAGGATCACCCGGCGCAGCGTCTTGCTCTGCGTCATGCCGAGTGCGTGCGAGGCCTCCGTCTGGCCCTCGTCCACCGACTGGATGCCGGCCCGGACGATCTCCGACATGTACGCGGCCTCGTTCAGGCCGAGGCCCAGCAGCGCCGCCAGGAACGGCGTCATCACCTGGTTCATCTCGTCCTTGTAGAACCCCAGGTTGAGGATGGGGAAGACGAGCGCGATGTTGTACCAGAGCAGCAGCTGGACCAGGACCGGGGTGCCCCGGAAGAACCAGACGTAGAACCAGGCCACCGTGCTGGTGACCGGGTTCGACGACATCCGCATGATCGCCAGGATCACACCCAGCACCAGGCCGAGCGCCATGGCGAGCACCGAGATGTACAGCGTGTGCCAGGCGCCCGACAGGATGGTCCCGTCGGTGATGTAGTCCGGGATGATGCTGTAGTTGATCTTCGCGTTGGAGAACGCGATGCCGATCAGCACCAGGACGGCGATGACCACAGCGGCGGCCACCCAGCGGCCGTAGTGGCGGACCGGGATGGCCTTGATCTGCTCCGGCGGCACCGACGGCGCCGGAGTCTTGTCGACCGTGTCAGTCACAGTGACAGCCCTTCATGCCTTCAGTCGTGCCCGGGCCGTTCAGGAGCCGCCGTTGATCTTCGCCTCGGTGACCGCGCCCTGCGAGACGTTCCACTTCTCCAGGATCTTCTGGTAGTCGCCGTTCTTGATGATGGCGGCCACCGCGGCCTGGATCGCGTCACGCAGCTGGGTGTTCTCCTTGCTGACCGCGATGCCGTACGGGCCGGCCTCGATCTGGTCGCCGACGACCTCGAAGTCCTTGCCGCTGCCGGAGGTCTTGGCGTTGTAGGCGGCCACCGGGAAGTCGTTCAGGTCGGCGACGGAGGCGCCCTGCTTCAGACGGAGCAGCGCCTCGGGGTCGGTGTCGAAGGTCTGCAGCGTGATGGCCTTCTTGCCGTCCTTCGTACACTTCGTGCTCTGCGCCTTGGCGATGCCCTCGGACGTGGTGCCCTTCTGCAGCGCCACGACCTGGCCGCACAGGTCGTCCAGGGACTTGACGCCCTTCGGGTTGCCCTTCTGGACGAGGATCGAGGTACCGGCGGTGAAGTAGTCGACGAAGTCGACGCCGTTGCCGACCTTCTTGCCGGTGTCGGAGTCGATGCCGTTCTGGCGGTCCTTCGTGTCGTTCATCGCCGACATGATCGCGTTGAAGCGGTTGGCCTGCAGCCCCACGATGAGCTGGTCGAACTTGCCGTTCTGGAAGTCGAACGTCACGCCCAGCTGCTTGCCCAGCGCGGCGGCGATGTCCGGGTCGACACCGACGGCCTTGCCGTTCTCCATGTACTCGACCGGCGGGTAGGCGATGTCCGAGCCCACCTTGATCACGCCGGCCTTGCGGATGTCCGCCGGCAGCTTGCTCGCCAGCGGGGCCGAGGAGGAGGCCGACGAGGAGCCGCTGCCGCTGCCCTTGTCCGTGTGGTCACCGCAGCCGGTGAGGATCAGGGTGCCTGCGACCGCGATCGCACCGAACGCGGCAACCTTGGAGCGCGAGGCGGTGGTACGACGGGTGGTGCTTGCGGTCATGGTGGGCTCCTCCGGCGATGGGTTGAACAGCCGATATACCGATATGTCTGATATGTCGATAAGCCGTTGGGTCGACGGAAACACACACCTTCGGGTGTCGCGACCTCGTGGGTTTACGGCATCCTGCCATTGGGATTGCCCCATTCAGGCGTGCGACCATGTCAAAATCGCATAACGGGTGACCCCCGAACCCCGTCAGGTCGGTCCTTCCTCGGCCCGTCGTCCCCGTACATCTGCGGGAATCTGACCTTCCGGCCGGAGGATCTTCGGTTCATCTCCGGTTCATCTCGGGATGCGGCCGACGGTACATACCGGCCATCTGCCCGCTCATCTGTCGGTTGTCTACGACATTCGTGATGTGACCTTGCACCTATTCGACTCGTCGTGGGTGCCGTCGGTCCGGTAGGAAGGTTCTTTACACCCCTCATCCGGGGCTCAGGGCGCGTGTGCGGCGCGTCCGTCGCGCAGGCGCTCGTACGTGCCACTCGTACGTATCAGTGATCGGGCCCTGCGCGGTGCCCGTCCACCCCCTCACCGGGAGTGGCCGACCCTCAAACCATGCATACCTAAGGGGTAAGACAAGTGGCAGCGGAGATCGTCAATCCTCGCAGCGACAGCGCGTCGGGCAGTTCGGACCAGGACGGCGGGGCCGAGCCCCTCGATTCCTTCGATCCGGCGTTCGCGCTGCACCGCGGCGGCAAGATGGCCGTGCAGGCCACCGTGCCGCTCCGTGACAAGGACGACCTTTCCCTCGCGTACACGCCCGGAGTCGCGCGCGTGTGCACCGCGATCGCGGAACAGCCCGACCTGGTCAACGACTACACATGGAAGTCGTCCGTCGTCGCCGTCGTCACCGACGGCACGGCCGTGCTCGGACTCGGGGACATCGGCCCCGAGGCCTCCCTCCCCGTGATGGAGGGCAAGGCGATCCTCTTCAAGCAGTTCGGCGGCGTGGACGCGGTCCCGATCGCCCTGGCCTGCACCGGCGTCGACGAGATCGTGGAGACCGTCGTCCGGCTCGCCCCCTCCTTCGGCGGGGTCAACCTGGAGGACATCTCGGCACCGCGGTGCTTCGAGATCGAGCGCAAGCTCCAGGAGCGGCTCGACATCCCGGTCTTCCACGACGACCAGCACGGTACGGCCGTGGTGACGCTGGCGGCGCTGCGGAACGCCGCGCGGCTCAGCCGACGCGAGATCGGTCAGCTGCGGGCGGTGATCTCGGGCGCCGGTGCGGCCGGGGTCGCCATCGCCAAGATGCTGGTCGAGGCCGGCATCGGGGATGTCGCCCTCGCCGACCGCAAGGGCATCATCTCGGCCGACCGCGACGACCTCACCGAGGTCAAGCGCCAGGTCGCCGGGTTCACCAACAAGGCCGGGCTCAAGGGCACCCTTGAGGACGCGCTGGCCGGCGCGGACGTCTTCATCGGCGTCTCCGGCGGTACGGTCGCGGAGGAGGCCGTCGCCTCCATGGCGGAGGGGTCCTTCGTCTTCGCCATGGCCAACCCGAACCCCGAGGTGCACCCCGACGTCGCCCACAAGTACGCGGCGGTCGTGGCCACCGGGCGGTCGGACTTCCCGAACCAGATCAACAACGTGCTGGCGTTCCCCGGCATCTTCGCCGGTGCCCTCCAGGTGCGGGCCTCCCGGATCACCGAGGGGATGAAGATCGCGGCGGCGGAGGCGCTGGCGGCGGTCGTCGGCGACGATCTGGCCGCCGACTACGTCATCCCGTCTCCTTTCGATGAGCGGGTCGCTCCTGCCGTGACCGCGGCGGTGGCCGCGGCCGCGCGGGCCGAGGGTGTCGCCCGGCGCTAGCCCTTATGGCCCCGTCCTGCTTGGGCGGGGCCATTTCTTTGCCCGCCCACCCGATCGGGTGCTTACGAGGTCGTCGTTGTGCTGGGGGCTGCCGCCCCCAGACCCCCGCGTTGGGGTTGGCAGGGCCGTTGTCTGGTGCCGGTGGGTGGGGGCTGGGCGCGCAGTTCCTCCCCCAGCCTTCGGCCGGGGGTACCCCCAGCGCCCCTTACGGGGCGCGTTGTGCGCAAGAGGGTATGTGTCACAGCGGTCCCCGGTTTCGCGCTCGGCCGCGAAAACCTATCGTCGGCTTCATGTTCGCCGTCTACGCCGCCCGAATCGACCGCGACCAGCCGCTCTCCGGACTTGAGTTGGGGGACCGTCCCGCCCCCGCCGCCCGGCCCGGCTGGAGTACCGTCGACGTCCGCGCCGCCTCCCTCAACCATCACGACCTCTGGTCCCTGCGCGGGGTCGGCCTCCCGGAGGGCCGGCTGCCGATGATCCTCGGCTGTGACGCCGCCGGCGTCGACGCGGACGGCAACGAGGTCGTCCTGCACTCCGTGATCGGGCAGAGCGGTCACGGGGTCGGGCCGGACGAGCCCCGCTCCATCCTCACCGAGCGCTACCAGGGCACCTTCGCCGAGCAGGTCGCCGTACCCACCTGGAACATCCTGCCCAAGCCCAGGGAGCTCTCCTTCGCGGAGGCCGCCTGTCTGCCCACCGCCTGGCTGACGGCGTACCGGATGCTCTTCACCAACGCGGGTGTACGCCCCGGCGACTCGGTCCTCGTGCAGGGCGCCGGCGGCGGTGTCGCCACGGCCGCGATCGTGCTCGGCAAGGCCGCGGGGCTGCGGGTCTTCGCCACCAGCCGAGACGAGGCGAAGCGCAAGCGGGCCCTGGAACTGGGCGCCGTCGAGGCCGTGGAGCCGGGGGCCCGGCTGCCGCAGCGCGTGGACGCCGTCATCGAGACCGTCGGTGCCGCCACCTGGTCCCACTCGGTGAAGTCGCTGCGGCCCGGCGGCACCATCGTCATCTCGGGCGCCACCAGCGGCGACCGCCCCTCGCACGCCGAGCTGACCCGGATCTTCTTCCTCGAACTGAAGGTGGTCGGCTCGACGATGGGCACCAAGGACGAGCTGGAGGACCTGCTCTCCTTCTGCGCCGCCACCGGCGTACGCCCCGTCATCGACGAACTGCTCCCGCTCGACCGCGCTCGCGAGGGCTTCGAGCGGCTGGAGTCCGGCGACCAGTTCGGGAAGATCGTGCTGACGAATTCCTGAACGGGGGCGGGCCCGCGCTACGCGGTCGGGCCCGCCTTCGTCCACCGGCGCTCAGGGTTTCGGGCCGCGCAGCAGCGCTCCGATGTGGGCCGCCGCCGTCGACAGATGGCCGCGGGCGTCACGGAGCTGGTCCGCCGTCACCCCGTGGTCGCGGGCCGCGTCGCGGATGTCGTCGCGGAAGCGGTCCAGGAGCCGGTCGAGGTCACGGGCCGGGTCACCGGTGCCGGTCTCGTCGCCGTGCGCCCACGCCGGGGCGTACTGCGCCGGGAAGTCCTCCGGGGTGCCCGAGTACTCCGGCGCCGGTGCCGACTTGCGCAGGTCCGGGCCGGTTCCGGGCTCCGGCTCGGTACGGCCGCCGAAGCCGAAGTCCTTGCCGAACTCCTTGCCGTAGTCCTTCCCGAACTCGCCGAACTCCTTGGCGAGTTCGGCGAGACCCTCGCGGACCCCCGTCGGCCAGTCGCCACGCGTGAAGTGGTCCTGGACGTGCTCCTGCACCCGGCGGCCGATGCGCTGCATCTCCTCCTGGGCCTGGGCCCGCGCCCGGGCCTGGGCCTCCTGGGCCTGCCGGCGGGCCCGCTGGGCCTCGTCACGCGCCCGGCGGCTCTCGTCCTTGGCGCGGCGGGCCTGCTCCTTCCACTCCTGCTTGACCCGGCGCATCTCCTCCTTGGCGGCCCGCCACGACTCCTTGTCACCGAGGTCGCCGTACTCCCCGGCCCCGGCCCCCGCGCCGCCGTGCCGGGCCTCGGAGGCGGCCGCGCGCACCTCGCGGCGCAGATCGCCGGCCGCGCCGCGCACGTCGGCCCTTATCTCGGCGGCCAGTTCGGCGACCGACTCGCGGATCTCCAGCTCCAGGTCGGCCAGCTCGCCGCTGCGGTCCGCCAGCTCGGCGCGGCCGGCGTCCGTGATGGCGTACACCTTGCGGCCGCCCTCGGTGGTGTGCGTGACCAGGCCCTCGGCCTCCAGCTTGGCGAGGCGGGGGTAGACGGTGCCCGCCGACGGGGCGTACAGGCCCTGGAAGCGCTCTTCGAGGAGGCGGATCACCTCGTAGCCGTGGCGCGGGGCCTCGTCCAGCAGCTTGAGCAGGTAGAGGCGGAGGCGGCCATGGGCGAAGACGGGAGGCATGTCAGAGCACCTTCTTGTCGGTCGTGCCGTCGGCCGGGGCAGCGGCGTCGGCATTGTCTCCCGGCTCGCTGTGCGGCCCGGCGCCGGTGGGCGGCTCGGCCTCCCAGGCCGCCCTCTCGTCGTCGTCCTCCTTGGGCGGGCGGCGCAGCAGGGCGATGGAGCCGGAGACCGTGGTGGCGCGGAGCTTTCCGGTGCCCGCGCCGAGGCGGCCGGTGATCTTGTGGGCGCCCCACTGGCCGTGCACCCGCAGTCCGTCGAAGGCGTTGGAGATGGTGCCGCTCGCGGTGTTGGCCTCGACCTCGGCGTCGGCCGGGTGCGGAAGCCGGATGGCGATCTCGCCGGAGACGCTGGTCAGCCTGACGTCGGTCGGGCCGTCCGGGTCCAGGTCGATGATCATGGAGCCGCTGACCGAGTCGGCGCGGACGGCGGGGCCCGAGCCCTCGACGACGGTCAGGTCGCCGGACACGGAGTTGAACCGCAGGTCGCCGGTGACGGCCTGGGCCTCCAGGTTCCCCGACACGGTGTCCGCGCGGACCTCGCCGGAGAGGCCGACCAGGGTGGTGTCGCCGGTGACGCCCCTGACCACCGAGGTGCCGCTGATCCCGGAGACGACCGCGGCGGCGCCGACCACGCCGACCTCCACGCGGGTGTCCGCCGGGACGGCGAGCGAGACGACCGCGTGGCGCCGCCAGCCCTTGCGGTCGAGCCACTTGAGGAAGCCCTTCCAGGGCAGGTCCTCGTAGGCCACCGTGAGGGTGTTGCCCTCATGCGTGACGATCAGGGGCGGGCCCTCGATCTCGGAGACTTCCAGGCGGGCGGAACCCTCGTCCGTGCCCACGACGTTGACTGTTCCGTTGACGATGCGGACGTGCAGATCGCTCACGGGGGTATCGAAGTCGAGCTTGCTGGGCTTGGCGACGGACCACTCGGACTTGGACATGGTGCGGACCTCCCTCGGCCGGGCACTACGGCTGACAAGGACGCGCATGCACGGCTCGCGCCATATCGCGTCTTCCGTGAAACACGATATATCGTGGCTGTGGGAAGTCAAGACACCCTTTCGCGTGATGGGTTGGATCCGAGGTTGACCTCGGGCGGGCTTGGCGGGGTGTATGCAAGAGGGCATGTAGAGGGCATGTAGAGGGCATGTAGAGGCGTGCAGGGATGCATATCGGGCGGTAGGCGGATGAATTGCTTAGCGTGTGTTCATGCCGCCGGACGAATCGAAGGCCGCCTCCCGGCCTGCCTCCGCGCCCGCCCCCGGGGCGCTGCTGCTGTGCCGGGCCGCCCCCGACGCCGTCGCCCCGCTCGCCCCTCTGCTGCGGGAACGGATGCTGCTGACCAGGGCCGGCGAGTGGAGCGTCCTGGTCCCCGAGGGCGCACCGTGGCTGCGCGGGGGTGAGCCCGTCGACCGCGTCCTCACCGGCTGGGCCGCCGCGCTCGCGGTGGGTTCCGCGTGGCCCGTGCTCGCGCTGTGGTGGGACGCCGACCGGGCCGGCTGCGTCCTCGCGTCCGGCTTCCGCCGCCCGGTCGGCTGTGCGTGGCTCGCCGACGGCACGCCGGCGGGGCAGAGCGAGGCGATGCACGCGTTCGCGGCGCGGCTGGGGCTGGACCCCGTGCTGGACGGGCAGCTCCTCGACAGGCTGACCGCGCGGGATCCGGCGGCCGACGCCCGCGCGCGCCTGCGGGGGCTGATCGCGGTCCTCACGCACGCGGGGGTGGAACTCCCGGAGGGGTTCGCGCCGGGTGAGCCCGGCGACCGTCTCCGCGAGGTGGCCGGCGCCGGGGCCGACGTGAGGCATGTCGGGGGCGTCGGGTGTATCCGGGGTGTCGCGGTGGCGGGAGGGATGCCGAGGGCTCATCGGCTGGCCCTGGCCGAGGTGGCCGTGGGGGTGCCGGTCGCGGCGTGGGGGGTGCGGCGGCGCAGTGCGGGGTGGGCTGCGGTGGGGATGGTGCTCATGGCGCACGGAGGGCTGGAGCTGTCGTACGAGACCGTGTTTCCGCGTGATTGATCGGGCGGGTGCACGTCGTACTTCGGCTGCGGGCCGTCCGTGGTCGCCCGCGCAGTTCCTCCCCCAGCCTTCGGCCGGGGGACCCCCAGCGCCCCTTGCGGGGCGCTCTCCCCTCCCGGTGCGGCGGAGCACCGCCCCCGAGGCCGGCCCAGGAGCCGCCTACTCCTCGTCCTCGTCGTCGTCCAGTCGCGCCAGCCACGTCGCCAGCCGCTCCACCGGGACCTCGAAGTCGGGGTTCAGGTCGACGAACGTGCGGAGCTGTTCCGCGAGCCACTCGAAGGTGACCTCTTCCTCGCCGCGCCGCTTCTCCAGTTCCTCGATGCCTCGGTCGGTGAAGTACATGGGGTGCTCTCCTGCATGACAAGTGTGGGTGCCCGGTGATGGGCGCCTACCAGCCTAGGCGGACGGCGAAGGTGTGCCGTCGCCGAAGGGTAGGGCTCGTCTCCGGAGGGAAGGAGTCTTTCCCCGTGGGACGGAAACGGCGATGTGTTCCCGTGCGGAGAGGGCGGGAAACCACGATCGACAGGGTGTAGGGAGCACACGGGGCTCGGGGGAACGGGGGAGCGGGATGGAGCAGGACGCCACGCGGATAGCGCGGGTGCGGTTGCCGGACGGTACGCCGGTGTGGGCGCGGATCTCCGGCGCCGAGGAACTGACCGTGCCGACGGGGGAGCTGTCGTACACGGACACCGGGTTCGCCGAGCGGGTGGAGGCGAGCGTGGAGAGTCTGCACTCGCTGGTGAACGGGGTGGCGCGGTCGCTCGCCGAGCCGCTGCGTGCCGTGCGGCCCGACGAGGTGAGCGTCGAGTTCGGGATCGAGCTGACCGCGAAGGCCGGGAAGGTCGTGGGGCTGCTCGCGGACGGGGAGGCGAAGGCCGCGATCACGGTGACGCTGACCTGGCACGGGGGCGGTCCGCCCGATCCGGACGCCGTCGGCCACGACGGCTCCCCGGCCTCGCACGCGGGCGCGTCGCACGGCGCCCCGGTGCAAGGGGGCGCCCAGGGGGCCGGGTCCGGGGGCGCGGAATGACGGACCGGTACGACTGGGGCGCGTCCGGCGGCTCGGAGCCGGCCCATCACGCGCTGCGTGAACTCGTGATGGCGGCCACCGTGCGCATTCATCGCACAGGTGTCGGGTATGCCCCGGAGGAGTCCGGGGCGTTTCTCGGCAGTGGTTTCTTCATCGCGCCGAACTGGGTGCTGACCTGCGCCCATGTGATCCACGGCGGGGAAGGGGGCGAGGTCACCGTGATCTACCAGCCCGGTCCCTACGACGAGCCCCGAGCCGTGCCCGGCAAGGTCGCGGCGACCCTTCCGGAGCATGTCGACCGCCCGGGGCAGGGCAGCTGGCCCGCTCCCGACCTGGCGCTCGTCCGGCTGCGTGAGCCGGTGGAGCACGAGTGTGTCTACGTGTCCGAGCGGCCGATGCCGCACTACACCGAGGGACGGGTGTTCTACGCCGGCTGGGCCCCCTTCCAGGGGCAGCCGCAGCCGCACGACGGCTCGCTGACCGTGCACGGCACCATCGGCGGCTGGTCGACGGGTGCCCAGCTGCGCCTCGGGGAGAACGACCTGCCGCTCGGCGTCTCCGGCGGGCCCGTGATCGACCCGGCGCGCGGCGAGGTCGTCGGCGTGCTGAAGTCCCGTGCGGACCACGGATCGGGCGGCACGTCGATCGGGATCGAGCGGCTGCGCACCCTGCCGGTGGCGCCGGGCGACCGGCCGCACGACCTGTACCGGCACGGTCTGCGCCATCACGATCCGTACCAGCACGACCTCTACCAGGCCGTCTTCCACGCCCACGACCGCTACCACCGCGACCGGCAGCAGCCCACCGACTCCGGGCGCCCCACCTGGACCGACCTCCAGGCCGAACTGGGGACCCGTCCGGGCCGGACGCTGAGCCCCGACGAGCGGGTCGACCTGCTCGGCCGGCTCGCCGATCTGCCGCCTCCGGAGAGCACCCGCGGCCTTCTCGACATCCTCCACTCGCTGCCGGGCTTCCGGCTACCGACGCTGTCGCCCGCACCGCGCGGCTGGCGCGACGGACTGGGCGCGCTGTACGAGAACGCGCGGCAGGACGGCACCCTCCGGCTCGTCGCCGAGTACGCGATGCGGGTCATGACCGCGGAGCGCCCGGTCACGCCCTTCGTGCTCGACGCCGAACAAGCCCTGTGGGAGTGGATCAAGCAGGCGGCGACCCGGCTGGACAGCGACACCCGCAGCGATCTCGCCCGCAGGCGCGCGCAGCACGTCGGCGACCGGCGGCGCGAGCGGCCCGGCCGCGACCGAGCCGAACACCGGACCGGGGGCGCGCCGCCGGAGCAGGCCCGGGCGCACCCGCCCGGCACCTCGCGGGACGAGGCCGTCCCGCTCTCCCTCTCCGTCCTGCTCGACGTGGAGCATCTGGCCTGGAACCGCGGCCACTGCGACTGGTCGATCGCCGTGGTGGGGCCCGAAGGCGAGGCGACCCCGCTGAGCGACGGACAGGGCGCCCCGCTCGACGATCTCGCCGGCCGGGTCGCCGAGTCGCTCGTCGAGGCCTTCCGGCGCTGTGACGAGCCCGGGCGCCCGGTCCCGCTGCACGCAGCCCTTCCGCACCTGCTGCTCGACCTGCCGGTGGACGAGTGGCGACTGCGGTCCGGTGCCGAACCACTGGGCGCAGAACGGCCGGTGGTGGTCCGCTGCAAGGACCGCGACCAACTGCCGGCCGAGGACGGAGGTTACGACGGCTCCGGCGGTTACGGCGGTTACGGCAGTTACGACGGCTCCGGCGGCTACGGCGGTGAACTCCCCGGCGACGAAGAGGAGTCCGACCGCCGCGAACGCTGGCAGTGGGTGCACGACCGGCACGACCGCCCGGACACCCGCGCCAGGGCCGAGATACTGGACTGCGACGACGCGGTGCGCCGGCCCGTGTCGGACGTGGCGGTGCTGCGCGGCCTCGCGCACGGGACCGTCCCGGTGCTGTGCCGCCAGGGCGACCAGCGCTACCCGGACGACGCCACCGCACTCGGGCGGATCGTCCGGGCGGGGTACGGCGTGGTGCTGTGGCGCCGCTGGAACCGCCAGACCGACTCCGTGTGCGGGGAGTTCCACCGGGGCGCCCGGATGACCGTCTACGACGCGGTCGGCGCCGGGGCGCTGCCCGAATTGGTGTACGGGTTGCGCAAACAGGTGCGCGAGGGGCTCACGGAGGCGTTCTGGGCCAAGGACATCGCTCTCCTGTACGACGACCCGCACCGACCCCTGCCCGGTGCCGGTGACCTGCTGGAGGCGCCGTGAACTCACGCGCCCTGTGTGAGGCCCTTACGAGGTCTCGTGAAGGTCGATAACGTGATGCACGTTCGACGGCTGCCGTGGGGACGGGACGGACGAGTGACGACGAGGACCGGACATGACCGAATCCAGTGAGTGGCTCATCTACCGAGGCGCCGGGGAACCTCACGACGGCATGGACCGGCTGCCCCCGCCGCCCCCTTGGCGGGACTTCTCCGGCCGGGACGCCGAGGAAGGCGCCGACGGCGGCGACGGCTCCCGGGACCGCAGGCTTGGCGCGCACCGGCATCTGGCCGAGCTGCACCGGCCCGGCGCCGAGGAGCTGGAGATGATCAACGCGGCGCTGTATCTGCGCCGCCCGCTCCTCGTCACCGGCAGCCCCGGCGCGGGCAAGAGCACCCTCGCGCACTCGGTGGCGTACGAGCTGGGCCTGGGCAACGTGCTCCGCTGGTCCATCGTCAGCCGCTCCGCACTCCATGACGGTCTGTACGACTACGACGCCATCGCCCGCCTCCAGGACGTGCAGATCGCCGCGCAGGGCGGCTACGGCGCGGCGGGCGGCAACCCCGGTGCCGTCGAGGCGATCGGCAGCTATATCCGCCTCGGCCCGCTCGGTACCGCGCTCCTGCCCTCCGACACGCCCCGCGTCCTGCTGATCGACGAGCTCGACAAGAGCGACATCGACCTGCCCAACGACCTCCTGAACGTACTGGAGGAGGGCGAGTTCGAGATACCCGAGCTGCAGCGGATCGCCGACCGGCTGCCGGACGGCGAGGCCGAGGTGCTGACCGCCGACGGCACGAAGGTCCGGGTCCGGGACGGTCGGGTGCGCTGCCGGGCCTTCCCGTTCGTGGTCCTCACCAGCAACGGCGAGCGGGACTTCCCGGCCCCGCTGATGCGCCGCTGCATCCATCTCCAGCTGGACCGCCCCGACCACAACCGGCTCGCCACGTTCGTCCGCGCCCACCTCGGCGACGAGGCGGCCCGCGCGGGCGACGACCTGATCAACCGGTTCCTGGAGCGCTCCCGCAGTGAACTCCTCGCCGCCGACCAGCTGTTGAACGCGATCTACCTCACCGACGCGGCCGCCCCGCCGAGCCGCGACCGTCTCGCCGACCTGCTCATCCAGCGACTCGACCGCCCGAGGTGAGCCGCTGATGCCGGACGCAGCACCGCGACACGGCCCGGTCCCACCCACCCCCGGCAGGCCGCCGAGCGGGCCACCCACACCGACCACGACCCCGCCACCGCCCAACTCCGCCGCGCCGGCAGGCGACTTCACCGCGCCGACGGGGGGCTTCGCCGGGCCGACGGGTGGCTCCGTCGCGTCGGCGGTGGCTTCGGCAGCCGGGTTCACTGACGTCGACGACAGGGTTCCTGGGCCGGGTGGCCCTGGCGTGTCCGGCGCCGGTCCTGCAGCGGATCGTGTGGGTGGTTCCGATGGCGGCTCTGGGCCGGATGGCCTCGGCGTGTCCGGTGGTGGTCCCGGGGTCGATGGTGCCGATGTGTCCGGTGGTGGTTCGCGGGCGGATGGTGTCGGTGACTCCGGCGGGGGCTCTGGGGAGGGTGAGCCCGGTGGGTTCGGTGACGGTGACGGTGACGGCGGTGGTGGTGACCCGGGTGGGTCCTCCGGCGGGGATCCGCTCGCCGAGCTTGTCCGCAGGCTGCGGGAGGTCGGGCTCGATCCGGATACCGAGGGGCTGAGCGACGCCCTGTGGCTGGCCCGGTGGGCGCGGCCCGCGGTTGAGGTGCCCGAGGAGCCGTCGGTCAGCGGGTCCGGCCCAGGGGGTTCGTCCGGGTCCGCCGTGCCGGTGAGCGAGCCGCGGCGGGACACCCCGTCCGAGGCCGGACCGGGCACGCCGTCCCGGACACGACCCGCCGGCGCGGAGGCCACCGGAGCCGACCGCCGGGCCTCCCTCTATCCCCTGCCGCAGCACGGCGCCGGGCACAGTCGGGCGGCCGGGCGGATCGCCGGGCTGCCGGTCGGTGTACCCGCGGCCCCTGCCCTGCCCGCACCACTCGAACTCCAGCGCGCTTTACGGCCGTTGCAGGCCTACCGCAGCGCCGCGCCGCCGCTGCGGACTGAGCTGGACGAGACCGGGACCGCCGAGCACAGCGCCCGCGCGGGCGGCCTGATCCTGCCCGTGTACCGCGCGGTGACCCGGGGCGACGCCCGGCTCCAACTGGTCCTGGAGGCCTCCCCGTCGATGCGGGTCTGGGACCGGATGTTCGCCGAACTGGTCCAGGTCTTCGGTCAGTTGGGTGCCTTCGGTGACATCCAGATCAGCCATCTGCACACCGGGCCCGACGGCGAGGCGGCGGTCGGCCGCAGCGCCGACGTGCACGCGGCCCCGCTGCACACCGCCGACCGGCTCAGCGACCCGACCGGGCGCCGTATCACCGTCCTCGTCAGCGACTGCGCCGGACCGCTGTGGCGCAGCGGCCGGGCCCACCGGCTGCTGTACCAGCTGTCCCGGCAGGCCCCGGTCGCCGTGCTCCAGCCACTGCCGCAGCGGATGTGGAGCCGCACCCGACTGCCCGTGACGTACGGCGAGTTGAGCCGCGGTGAGACGCTGGGCGGCGCCACCGCGCTGCATGTGCGCACCTTCGCGGGTGCCGCCTCGGGCGGGCCTCGGGGCGCCGTACCGGTACCGGTGCTGCCGCCCGAGCCGGTGGCGCTCGGGGCGTGGGCGAGGCTGCTCTCCGGGATCGGCGCCGGGCCGGTCGCGGGCGCGGTCGGCTGGGTGCGCGCGGACCAGCCGCCCGCGCCGGCGGCCCGCCCCGGGCGGCAGCCGTCGCCGATCGAGCGGGTCAGCAGGTTCCAGTCCGTGGCCTCCCCGAGCGCCGGCCGCCTCGCCGTCTATCTGGCCGCCGCCCCGCTCTGCCTGCCGGTGATGCAACTGGTCCAGCGGACCATGCTGCCCGACTCCGGCCCCTCCGAACTCGCCGAGGTCCTGCTCGGCGGCCTGGTCAGCCGCGCCCGAGAGGACCACGTCGACCAGGGCACGGACGGCACCCAGTGGTACGAGATGGAGCCCGACGTCCAGGAGGCCCTCCTCTCCACCCTCGGCCGCGACGAGGCCCTCCTCGTCCTCAAGCACTGCTCCGAGTACATCGAGCAGCGCTTCGGCAAGGGTGGGCCCAACTTCCCGGCCCTCGCCCTCGCCCAGCTCGGCGACGGCGGCTCCGGACGGCCGTACACCCCGCCCGGCACCGGCTACCCGGTCCGTAACGGCGACAACGGTCACGCGACCCTGGTCCCGCAGCCCTTCGCCGAGGTCGCCGCCCGGGTGCTGGAGCGCTTCATGCCGCTCCCCGAGCAGTTCCGCCTCTACGGCGGCCGCGACACCGCCGTACGACCGGGCGAACGCCCCACCCACCAGGCGGTCGGCCGGGCCCGCGCCCTGCTCGCCCGGTTCGACACCGAGGGCATGGTCCAGGACCTCATCGACGCCGTGCAGTTGCTGCGCGGGGCCACCGAGCACGAGGATCCCGTGGACGCCGACCCGGAGCTGTGGGCGGAGTACGCCCTCTGCACCCTGCGGCTGTGGGAGGTCCAGGGCGGCGCCGATCTGCTGCGCGAGGCCGAGGAGGCGGCGGAACGGGCCGTGGCCCATCCGCACGCCCAGCGGGAACGGGCCGTGTTGGCAAGGGTGTTGCGGGCGGCGGCCACCGACCGCAGGCGGCGCGGCGACCGGGAGGGCGCCCTCGACCTGCTGCGCCGCGCCGACCGGGAGTACGTGGTGGCCTGCGGGGCCCCCGACCTCGACCAGCGGGAGGCGCTGCGGCTGACCCTGGAACGGGTCGGCGCGCTGGAGGCGCAGTGGAGCCTGGGCGGGGACAGCGCGCTGCTGCAGGGCGCGGTCGGCATGCTGGAGGCGTTCGCCGACGCCTGGCCGGACCGCCGCAACCGCCCGCCCGAACTGCCCCGGGCCCACGGTCGCCTCCTCCTCCGCCTCTCCGACGCGACGGCCGACCCCGAACTGGCCCGCGGCTACGCCGAACAGGCGTCCCGCTCGCTGCGCGACGCCCTGGAGTCCGGCGCCGAGGCCCCCGACCGGGGGACGGTACGGCTCGACCTGGTGGACGCCCTGCTGCGTGCGGGGGGCGCCCTGGACGAGGCCCAGGACCGGGTCGACGAGGCGCTGGCGGTCACCCGCAAGCGCGGCCGGCGCGCCGCCCTGCACCTGAGGGCCGGGCGCATCCGGGTCGCCCGGTACACCGAGACCGGCGACCCGCGCGAACTGCAGGAGGCGGCGGCCGCGTTCGCGGACGCGGCCGCGGAGGTACCCCGGGACGACCCGGCCTACTCCCAGGTCCTGGCCGAGTGGGGCGAGGCCCTGCTGCGCCGGGCGGCCTCGGAGACGGGCGACCGCGCCTGGGCACCCCTGTCCCAGGCGATCCGGGTGCTCCGGGACTGCCGCCGGGAGACCCCGTCCGGACACCGTGAGACGGGCTACCGTCTGCTCCTGCTCGGCAGGGCGCTGATCCTGCGCTACCACCGGCGCGGCGACCGGGTGGACCTGCGCGAGGCGGAGTACCTCTTCGGCCTCGCGGCGCATGCGGCGATCTCGGCCGACGACCCGCTGCTGGCCACCCGCTGCCGGCTGGAGCTGGGCCAGGCGCAGTACGAGGCCTACCGCAGCCTGGGCCGTCCGACCAGGCTCGACGAGGCGGTGGACGCCTTCCGGCTCGCCGCCGAGTCGGCCCGCGAGGCGGAGGAGGAGGCCCGCACCGAGCGCGGCCGCCAGGAAGCGGTGGTGCTGGGCGCGCAGGCCCACCACTGGCGGGGTATGTCCTATGAGGCGGCCGCCCGCCCGAGGGCGGCCCGCGAGGCCTACCGGGCCGCCCGCACGGAGTGGTCACGACTGCCGGACGGCACGCTGAGCACGGGCGAGCCGACGGCGCACGACACGGCGGAGCGGCTGGCTGCGCTGGAGTGAGCGGGGACGAGGGAGAGGAACGGGGACATGTCGGACGAGCCGTTGCCGGAGCTGCTGGATCTGGACCTGGAGGAGCTGAGGACGGCTCAGCACCCGGTCCTGCGCGAGGTGTTGGAGGGGCTGCGAGAACGGGCGGAACGGCCGAGCGAGATGCTCTGGGGTTTCAACAACGCGATGTGAACCGCGCGGAGGCCGCGCTGTGAGCCAGATGGCGCAGCGAAAAACGGTCGCGTTCGGTCAAATGGAATCAGAAGAGGGCTACTTCGATCGCGGCGGGTTTGCGTCCGGCCTTCGACCGGGAATGCGGCCTGATGCGGCCTGAAACGGGTGGAAAGGCGTACGGCATGGGGGTGCTGGAGTGTCTGCGACCGGTCACCCTTTCCGTCAGTTCATAGTGAAGGTGCACGGCCGTTGCAACCTGGCCTGCACCTACTGCTACCTCTACGAGGGTCCGGACAGCACCTGGCGCACCCGCCCCGCCACCGCCCCGCCCGCCGTCCTCGACCGCACCGCCGACCGTATCGCCGAACACGCCCGCACCCACGGCCTGACCACGGTCTCCCTGGTCCTGCACGGTGGCGAACCCCTGCTGGCGGGCGTCGGCACGCTCGCCGGCTTCACTGAAGCCGTACGCTTGCGCGTCCCCGAGGACTGCACGGTCCGGGCCACCGTCCAGACCAACGCCACCCTGCTGACGCAGGACCGCGTGAGCGCTCTGGCCGGGCACGGTATCCAGATCGGCATCAGCCTCGACGGCGGCCGCGCGCGGCACAACGCGCGTCGCGTCGACCACGCGGGCCGCCCGTCCTGGCCTGCCGCGGCACGCGGGGTGCGCCTGGTCGCCGACCGCTTCCCGGAGTCGTACGCGGGCCTCCTGACGGTCGTGGACCCCATGCTGGATCCGGTGGAGACGTACGAGTCCCTGCTCGAACTGGGGCCACCCGTCATCGACCTGCTCCTCCCGCACGGCAACTGGTCGGTGCCGCCGCCGCACAAGTCCGGTGTCCGGTACGGTGATTGGCTCTGTGCGGTCTTCGACCGCTGGTGGTCGGCCGGCCGCCGGGAGACCCGGGTCCGCCTCTTCGAGGAGTGTCTCGCCCTGCTGCTCGGCCTGCCCGCGGCCACCGAGTCCCTCGGCCTGGCCCCCTTCGACGCGCTCGTGGTGGAGACGGACGGGTCGATCGAGCAGGTCGACTCGCTGAAGTCGGCGTACGAGGGGGCCGCGCGAACCGGCCTGGACGTCTTCAGGCACGCGTTCGACGAAGCGTTGCGGCACCCGGGGGTCGCCGCCCGGCAGGCGGGCGCGGCGGCCCTCGCCGACGAGTGCCGGTCCTGTCCGCTGCTGTCCGTGTGCGGCGGCGGCCACTACGCCCACCGGTACCGGGCCGGGCACGGCTTCCGCAATCCCTCGGTGTACTGCGCCGACCTGGAGCGTTTCATCCGACATGCGGCCGGCCGGCTCGCCGCGGACGCGGTGCCGGCTGTGGCCTCTGGTGAAGGGGGCACCCCGTGATACTTCCGGCGGTCCCGGAGACGGCCCTCGCCGAACTCGGGCGCACCGACGGCGACGCCGACACGCTGGCCCTGCTCGTCCGGGACCAGGACACCCGTCGGCTGCTCCTGCTGCGCGCGGTCCTGGACGCGGCGGAGACGGCGGATCCGGAGCTGTGCCCGCCGTCGGCGAAGGCGAGGCTGCGGGAGGACTGGGCGCTGCTGACGGCGGCGGACCGGGCCGGCGGCCCGGACTCCCCGGCGCGGACCAGGCTGGGGTATCCGCTGCTCGGTCCCTGGGTCCGCCGCTGCCTGACCGGCCTCGACCCGCGGACCGGTCCCCCGACGCAGGAACAGCGCCGCGAACTCGCCTGCGATCTGGCCTACTTCAGCGCGGTGGCGGCGGTGGCCGCGGCCCGCGCCGGGATCCCGTTCGCCGTGGACCTGACGGCCCGTGACGGCATCCTGGTCCTTCCGTCGCTGGGTGCCCTGCGCACGGCGGAACAGGGGGACGTCCGGGTCCGGGTGTCCTACGACCGGTCACGTATGACCCTCGGCCAGGACACCACTGTCTTCCTGGAGAACGGGACCGGCGCCTGGTCCGGCTCGCACGCCTGGACCTCGGCGTACGCGCTGCCGGGCCTGGTGCCCGGCGCGGCCCCCATGCCCCTGGACGACCTCGACCCCTACCGCGTACCGCCCCGCGAACCCGACCAGTACGCGCTGAGCGGTCCGGCCCGCCCGGACGACGCCGAACGCAAGCGGTGGCTGCAGAGCTGGTCCGGCACGGCCGCGGTACTCCGTACGGGCGGCGAGGGGCGGCTCACGGAGGCGCTGGCGCTGCTGCGATGCCTGGTCCCGCTGGAGATGCCGCCCGGGGCGGGGAGCCGGGGCAGTTGCAGCGGAACCCGGCGGGAGGCGTTCGGCGCGTTGCTCAGCAGCGCTCCCGTGACCCCGGTCGCCTTCGCCGCGACCCTCGTCCATGAGCTCCAGCACACCAAACTGGCGGCGCTGAGCGAGATGGTGGAGCTGCACCGGGCGGGTCCCGGGGCCCTGTACTTCGCGCCCTGGCGCCCGGACCCGAGGCCGTACGACGGCCTGCTGCAGGGCGCGTACTCGCATCTCGCCCTGGCGGACTTCTTCCAGCGCCGGGCGCTCACCGTGGAGCCGGCGCTCAGCGAGGGCGCGTGGGCGCAGTACGCGCGCTACCACGCCCAGGTGGGGGCCGCGCTGCCCGCGCTGGTCGCGTCCTCGGACCTCACGGCGGTGGGCCGGCGGTTCGTGGACGAGATGGCGGCGGCGCACGAACGGCACACGACGCACCCCGCGCCCCGGGGACACGCGGCGCGCGCGCAGGAGTACGTCAAGGCGGTGCGTACGCTGTGGACTCAGCGTCAACCCCGTGGTGAATCCCGGAAATGACGACTTCTCAGGCGCTGCTGCGCAAAGATCGTCGAGCCGAGGTGCCGGTTCCGAAGTCGGCGGACTCCCCAGGGCCGCACCGAGGTTCTAGGATTTTATGACTACGCGTGGAGGCCGTCGCATGTCTGAAACTCGTACGCCGGTCAGGTCGACCGAGAGGGGGGCCGCGAGGCAGACCGTCACGATCAGCTTCGCCGGGTTCAACCGGGCCTGGGCGGCGTGGATCGGGGACAGGCTGGAGCGGCAGGGCGTCCGGGTCTCCTATGTGCGCTGGGACTCCCCGGCCGAGGAGACCCTGGTGGACCTGTTGCGCGGTCTCGCGCTCGCGGAGGGCCGAATCCTGATCCTGGTCAGTGAGCGGTACTTCCAGCTCGGTCCCCGGACCTTCGAGGAGTGGAACGCGGCGCTGCGCGAAGTGGTCGGGCCGGACCCGTCCAAGTTCGCGGCCGTCTCCGTCACCAACACGCAGGTGCCCGCGGCGATCGCGGTGCTGGGCCCGGTCGACCTGACCAACATGGGCGCCGACGAGGCGGAGCGCCGCCTGCTGGACCGGCTGGACCTGCCGACCGACGGCCGGCCGGTGCTGGACGGCTCCCGCGGCCCGCGGTTCCCGGCCGCACTGCCGGAGGTATGGGGTGGCGTACCGCGTCGCAACACGCGCTTCACGGGGCGTGAGCCGGTCCTGAACGACGCGTACCACCTGCTCCAGGGCAGCGACTCGGGCGCGGGCGTCCTCACGCTGCACGGCATGCCCGGAGTGGGCAAGACCCAGCTGGCCGCCGAGTACGTCTACCGTTTCGGTTCCGAGTACGACGTGGTGTGGTGGGTCAACTCGGAGAGCCGGGTCACCTACCGCCGGGTGCTGGCCGAACTCTCCGCCAGACTCGGTCTCTCCACGGGTGACGAATACGGAGAGCGGCTGCGCGCGGTGCGTGACTCGCTGCGGCGGGGCAATCCCTACTCCCGCTGGCTGCTGATCCTGGACGGCGCGGACGAGCCGGAACAGATCTGGGACCTCGTCCCGACCGGCCCCGGGCATGTGATCATCACCTCCCGGAACCCGGAGTGGAATGAGCACAACAGCAAGCTGCTGGAGGTGAACGTCTACGACCGTGACGAGTCGGTCGCCTTCATCAGGCGCCGCGCGCCCCGGCTGACCGAGCCGGAAGCCGACCAGCTCGCCGAGGCACTGGAGGACCTGCCCCTGCTGCTGGACCAGACGGCGGGCTGGCTCAACGACTCGGACCTCTCGGTCGAGGACTACATCGCCCTGCTGGAGGACGGCGTCGACCCGGACGTCGTCAAGGTGTCGGCGGACTTCCCGCTGGCCTTCCAGACCGCGTGGGCGATACTGCTGAACAAGCTGCGCGAGACCGTTCCGGAGTCGGTCGACCTGCTGCGCCTGTGCACGTTCTTCGCGCCGGGGTTCATCCCCGTACGCATGTTGCGGGAGATGTCGACCGACGACCTGCCGGAACAGCTGACCAGGCTGTTCGACGATCCGCTGCTCTGGAACAAGGCGATCAACCAGTTGCGGCAGTACTCCGTGGTCCGGCTGGAGTCCCACGAGGTCGGTTCGGAGGAGATCCCCTCGCCCGGTGAGTCGGTGTACCTCCACCGGATGGTCCACCAGATCGTCGGCAAGGACATGCCGGAGGAGAATCGGCGGGAGTTCATCGAAGTGGTGCGGCGCGCGCTGGCCGAGGCCGACCCCGGCCGTCCGACCGACACCCGCAACTGGGAGGCGTACGCGGAACTCGTGCCGCACCTGAAGTACGCCGACGTCCTCAACAGCACGGACCGCAAAGTACAGAACCTGGTCCTCAACTGCCTGCGGTACATGTGGTGGGCGGGTGAGTACACCTCGGGCTGGAAGCTCGGCAGGCGGACCGTCAACGCCTGGCGTGAGCTGCTGGGCGAGTCGGACCCGCGGGTGTGGGAGGCCACGCACCACTACGCCAACCTGCTGCGGTCGGCAGGCCGGTTCGAGGACACCGAAGCGCTCGACCGGGAAGCCATGGAGCACCTGCGCCGGGGTGGGGAGCGGTCCCTGGAGTACCTTCGGGCGGCCAACGGACTCGGGGCCGACCTCCGTGAACTGGCCCGTTACGAGGAGGCCCTCGAACTCGACGACTGGCTGTACCCGGCCTACCGGGAGCTCCTGGGCGAACAGGACTCCCGGACCCTCAACGCCCTGAACAACAAGGGGTACACGCTGCGGCTCATGGGCCGGTACGAGGAGGCCATGCAGACCGACCGGCAGACCTTGGAGACACGCCGCCTCGTGCTGACCGGCCGGCACCTCATGACTCTCTTCTCCGAGGTGTCCTACGCCATCGACCTCAGGTTGCTGGGCCGCTACGCGGAGGCCGAGTCCATTCACCAGCGGAACGTCCGCGAGTACCTGAACGTCGGCGGCCTGGGCAGTCCGGACGCGTTGCGGGCCCAGCTCAACCTGGCGCTCTGCCAGCTGCGGGGCGGGGACCGTGCCGGGGCGGGGCTGCTGCTCACCCAGGTGCTGGAGGGGTACGAGCGGAAACTCGGCGAGAACCACCTCCGCACACTGTCCGCCGCCGTCAGCCACAGCTGCTTCAACCGTGAGCACGGTGACATCGACCTGGCCCGCGAGACCAGCGAGTCCATCCTCGCCCGCTACGAGGAACTGCTCGCGGAGGGGCATCCGTTCACCGTCGGCGCGCGGGCGAACCAGGCCCTGGTCCTGCGCAACGTCGGTGAACGCGAGGCCGCTCATGTCCTGATCGAACAGGCGCTCGCCGACATGACCGAGGCCGTGGGTGAGAACCACCCCTACACACTCGGCTGTGCCATCAACGCCTCCGCTCTGCGCAACCTCATCGGTGAGACGGAGTCCGCCGCCGAACTGAGCAGGATCACCGTCGCCCGGGCCACCGAGGTCCTCGGCCGTACCCACCCGCTCACCCTGTCGGCCAGGATCGCCCATGCGGCCGACCTGCGCGGACTGCGTTCCCGGCAACAGGCCGAGAAGGTCGAGCAGGAGGCACTGTCCGACCTGGAGACGACGCTGGGCAGGCAGCACGTCCACACGATCTCGGCCCGCGCCCGCAACAGGCCGTACTGGGACTTCGAGCCCCAGGCGAGCTGACGGCCGCGGTACTTCCCCGGCGCGCATAAACGCCGCCCGCCGGGGAAGGAGTCGGGTCCAACAAGCATGCAACACACGTGAGTTCACTCAGGGGGACGTGTGGTGATCTTGGTCGGGCCCGAGCCGGACGGCGTGGACGGCCCCATTCCCATAGAGGTGGAGACCGACCTGCGCCCGGCCGCCCACGACGGTCTCGACCTCGTATACGGCGACGAGGCCACCCGGGACGGAGCGGCGCAGCGCGTAGTGCGGGTCGCCCGTGACGCGTACACCGACGCCCTCGATCTGGCCCGCCGGTGTGCCGCCCAGGCGGTCCGCCGGTTCGGGGAACTGGGCGAGGACGTCCGGCCCGACGAGATCGAGATGCAGCTCGCCATCAAGGTCGACGCCGGGGTGGTCGCGCTGGTCAAGAGCGGGGCGGAGGCCCAGCTCCAGGTCACCTTCCGGTGGCGCACCGGGACCGGAGCCGATTCATGACCCGGGCCGCGAACGGTGTGCACATCCTGCCGTACTCGAGGGTGGTCGGGCAGGAGCAGCTGAAGCTGGCGCTCCAGCTCAACCACATCGTGCCGCGCATCGGCGGGGTGCTGATCGCCGGCCCTCGCGGTACCGCCAAGTCCACCCTCGTCCGGGCGTTCACGCTCATGGCGTACGGCGGATTCCCCGTCACGCTGCCCATCAACGCCACCGACGACCGCGTCCTCGGCGGCTGGGACCTCGACGCCCTCATCCGGGGCGAGACCCGCCCGCAGCCGGGCCTGCTGGAAGAGGCGGACAAGGGACTGCTCTACGTGGACGAGGTCAACCTTCTCGACGACCACCTCGTCAACATCATCCTCGACGTCGTCTCCACCGGCGTGCTGTCCGTGCAGCGCGAGGGTCTCGACACCGCGAAGCACCTCTCGTTCGGTCTGGTCGGCACCATGAACCCGGAAGAGGGCGGGCTACGGCCCCAACTGCTCGACCGCTTCGGTCTGATGGTGACCGCCGGGCAGCTGGACGCGGACGCCCGCCGGCGCATGCTCCGGACCGTACTCGACTTCGACCAGGAACTGACGAAGGACAGGTCCGACTGGCTGGCCGCGGCCGAGAAGGACGACACGGACGTCCGGGAGCGCCTGGCGGCCGCCCGCAGCCGCGCCCCGCACGTCCATGTCCCCGACGAGGTCCTGCGGCTGTGCGCCGCGACGGCCGAGCGGGTGGACGCCGTCGGGCAGCGCGGCGAGATCGTCGCGATGCTGGCGGCCCGCGCCCTGGCGGCGCTGGACGGAGCGGACGAGGTGGGGCCCGAACACCTGCGAAGGGTCCTGCCCATGGCGTTGAGGCACCGCAGACCCGAAACCGCGCACGGCGCCGAGTTCGACTGGGGGCCCGATGACGACGCCCAGTTCGGGGACCTCTTCGGGACGGACTGAGGGCGGACCATGGCCACCGACGGGATCCGCGTGGATCCGGACGACCTCACGGAGAGACTCACCCTCGCGCTGACCTGCGCCGCCTTGGACCCCGCCCTGTCCGGCGTCCTGCTCTTCGATCTGGAACCCCGGCTGGTCGACCCGGTCGCGCGCCACTTCGCCGGCATTCTCGGGACTGCCGGGGCGCCGGTCATGCTCGGTGCGACCGGCCGCGACGAGGACTTCTGGACCCGTGCCCGGCTCCACCGCGCACGCGACGGCATCACTCTTCGTGTCGAGCCGGGGCCACTGATAGCGGGTGACGGCCGCCTCGGGGCGCCGCCGCTGATCGTGGTGCCCGATCTGGCCCGGCTCAGCGTCGCCGGCATGCGCGCGGCCGTACAACTCCTGGGTGCCGACGTCGCCGTGGTCGAGCACACCGGTCTGAGCCATACGGCCCGCCCCCGAGGCCGCTGGCTGGCGGCCTGCCCGTCCGCCGACGCCGGACGGCTCAGCCCCCACCTGCTGGACAGGTTCGCCGTACGGCTGTCCGTGGCGGGTCTCCGGCTTCCGCTGCCGGACACAGGGGCGGTCGCCCGCGACACGGCTCCCGCCGTGCCGGTCACCGACGACGCTCTCGACCGCGTGCGCACCCTCCTCGGCGCCGCGTCCGGTGTCCGCAGAGAGCTCGCCCTGGCCCGCCTCGCCCGTGCCGTCGCCGCCCTGCAGGGCGATCGCACCGCAGGGGTCGCGCACTGCGAAGCGGCCGCCCGGCTCATGGGCCTGACCGTGCCGGACCCCCCGCGCCCCACCCCCTCCCAGGCCCATGGCCAGGATGCGCCCCTGCCGCCTGCCGGACGGTTCCGCATCTCGCCGCCGCGCAGCACGGCCGAGGAGACCGTTCCTGCGCGCGAACCGGCCCCCGCGGTGCAGCCGCTCCTGGAAACGGAGCCCGCCGAGCCGATCGGCAGGACCCCCGGCGGTACCCCCGTCGTCCTCGCCACCCCCTTCCCGGAGGACGAGACCGGGGAACCCCGCGACTTCGCGCCGCTGCGCAGCCCATGGCAGCGGACCGTGGGTCCTGCCTCGGCGCGCGGCGCGGTCATCGGCACCAGGCGCGCCGGGAACCTGCGCGACCTCGCCCATGTCCGCACGGTCCGCGAAGCCGCCGTGCACCAACGCCTGCGCCACAACAGGCGGTTCACCATCTCGCCGGTCGACCTGCACAGCCACGTCCGGGCCGGTGCCCCCGAACGCATGCTGGTACTGGTCCTGGACCACACCTGCCGGGACGACGACTGGGACTGGCAGGACGCGCTGACCCCGTTCCTGCAGTGGGCCTACACCGAACGGGCCGCCGTACAGATGATCGAGGTCGGCGGCGCCCGGACCACCGACGAACTGCGGGCCTCATCGTTCTCGGCCCGCAGTGTCCTCGACCCGCACGTGGTTGCCTCCCTGTACCGGCAGTCGGGCCGGGCCACCCCGCTCGCCCATGGCATCGAGGAGGCGTCACGGGTGCTTCGGCGGGCCTTCCGCCAGCACGGCAACGGGCTCGCCGAGGCCTGGGTGGTCGTGGTCACCGACGGCCGGGGCAACGTGCCGCTGAGCGTCAGCCATGGCGGGCGGCCGCCGTACGAGGTGGGCGCGGCCGGCATCACGGACGCGCTGGAGACGGCGCGGCGGATTGCGGCCATGGACCGGACCCGCGTGCACACGGCCGTCGTGGACCCGGCTCCGGCGGCCTACGGACACCTGCCGGGCCAACTCGCCGACGCGCTCGGCGGGATGGTGATCGTGGGGCGTGCCCCCCTGAACGACGAGGGGGACCAGGGTGATCGGTGAACAGCCGCGCGCTCCCCGCTGGATGGCCGAGGCCGGCAGTGCCGTACGCCGAGCCGGACTGCCGGGGCTGACGGCGGCGGTGCGCCGGGAGAAGAGCTCCGTGCTGCATCTGCGCCGGTCCGAGGAGCCGACGGCCGGTCTCGGCAGGACGGACGCCCGGCCCGGCTCCCGGCTGCCGGAAGGCTTCGCACTCCTGCGGGTGCAGCGCAGCCAAACCCGCGACTCCCGGGACGGATACCGGCTGCACGGCTGGTGCGGCTCGCTCAAGGTCAGCTGCGCGCCCGGGCCGACCCGGCTGATCGCCCCGGCCGTCAGCCTCGGCACCCTGAGGCGGGGCGACGGCGAGTTCCCCTCGGAGGTCCTGCGGGCCGTCCTGCACTGGTCGGACAACCAGCGGGCACTCGCCCACTGGATCAACCAGGCCCGGCGACGGCACGGGGCGCGGCTGCGCCTCATCGTCTGGGACGACACCGGGTACGAACTGCCGTGGGAGCTTTTCCGGTTGCCGGACGATCCGGAACTCGGCCTGGGAGGCGGACTGCTGGGCGCCCTGGTCGCGGTCGCCCGCTGGACCACCGTCCACGACACCGGGTACGACCTGCCGCGTGAGACCGGCGCGTTCCATGGCGGCGTCCTCGCCTATCTGCACCGGGACATGGAACGCGATCACATCGCACTCAAGCCCTATGCCCCACGGCCGCACAAGGAGATCACCCCGTTCCTCAGGGCCCTTGAAGCGTCGACGGACCGGACCGGCCTCGTCTACATGGGCTGCCACGGCGAGTACGGCCATACCGTCACCCGACTGCAACTGGCGGGACGGACCTGGGCCGAGTTCAACGGCGAGCAGATGCACCTGCTGCGCAGGGACCACTCCCTGGTCTGTCTCAACGCCTGCCACTCCGGCCGCTTCGTCGACAACCGGGCGCAGGGCGAGGAGGCATTGCGGGGGTTCGCCGAACTGTTCCTGCGCAAGGGGGCGGGCGGCTGCATCGTCACGGCGGGAGCGATCGGGGATCCGGAGGCGCGGGCGATGGTGCACCGACTGGTACGAGAGGTCACCGCCCGGTCGCAGCAGCCTCTCACCGAGAAGCTTCGGGCGTTCCGGGCCGACGCGGTGCGCGAGTTCGGGGGCCTGGCCGCCATCCCGAACGTCCGCAACGACGACGGAGAGGTCGACGCCGTCGGTCAGAAACGGGTCCTGCGCCTCCTCTACGCCTTCATGTTCCACTACTACGGGCACCCGCTCACCACGCTGCGACTCGTCGACCACGACGAAGGACGGAGCAGCTGAGGAGGATGAACGGCCACGCCGCACAGGAGGGGACGGAAGCCAGGGGCGCCGACGAAGCGCCACTGCTGATCGAGCCCGTCGTCGCATGGCCGCGCGAGGCCGAGACCGACTGCGACTACCTGGTCACCGTCGACCTGCGCGGCCCACTGCCGGCCGACGACGACACGGAGCCGAACTGGCCCTGGGCGGAGGAGGAGTTCACCTTCTCGGTCGCCCTGGAAGGCGCCGGGCCCCTCGTGTGCGCGGCCCTCGACGAACCCGTCGTCGTACTCCACCGCTTCGGTGGCACATACGGTCCGGCACGCTTCGCCGTGTCGACGGGGAGCGAGCCGGGGACCGCCTCCCTCTGGCTGACGATCAGCAACCAGTGGGGCGTGCCGGTGCGCAAGGTGGAGCTGCGCTCGGAGATCCAGGGACGTGAGCCCGACCGCGTACCGAAGGCCCGTCCGGTCCGGGAACAGCCGGCGATCACGGTCGAGGAGGAAGGGCCGAGGACGCCGTCCGCCGACCGGGACCGGCGCGGCTTCCGCGGAGTGCTGTCGCGCCTGCTCGCAGGGGGCGCGACGAGCGATCAGTCCGGCCCTGAGGTCCGGGCCGAAGCGCCCGTGCCACCTCGGCGGACCGAACGAGGCGAACAGGACGGACGCGTGACGGTAACCGTCAGCTTCGCCGGGTTCGACCGGGCCTGGGCGGCGTGGATCGGGGACAGGCTGGAGCGGCGGGGCGTCCGGGTCTCCCATGTGCGCTGGGACTCCCCGGCGGAGGAGACCCTGGTGGACCTGCTGCGCGGCCTGGCGCTCGCGGAGGGCCGGATCCTCATCCTGGTCAGTGAGCGCTATTTCCAGCTCGGTCCCCGGACCTTCGAGGAGTGGAACGCGGCGCTGCGCGAGGTGGTCGCGCCCGATCCCGCCAAGTTCGCCGCCGTGTCCGTCACCAATACGCAGGTGCCGGCGGCGATCGCCGTCCTGGCGCCGGTCGACCTGACCAACATGGGTGCGGACGAGGCGGAGCGCCGGCTGCTGGACCGGCTGGACCTGCCGACCCATGGCCTCCCGGCGGCGGACGATTCGCGTGGCCCCCGCTTTCCCGCGGCGATGCCCGCGGTATGGGGCGGCGTACCACGTCGCAACACCCGCTTCACCGGCCGAGAGTCACTCCTCGCCGACGCCCGTCGCATGCTGCAGGAGAGCACGCCCGGCGCGGGCGTCCTCACCCTCTTCGGGATGTCGGGGGTGGGCAAGACACAGCTGGCCGCCGAGTACGTCTACCGATTCGGTTCGGAGTACGACGTGGTGTGGTGGGTCGACGCGGAGAGCCGGGGCACCTGCCGGCGCCTGCTGGCCGAACTGGCACCGCGACTCGGGCTGTCCACGGGGTACGAGTACGCCGAGCGGCTGCGCGCGGTACGGGAAGCGCTGCGCAGGGGCGAGCCGTACTCCCGCTGGCTGCTGATCCTGGACGGCGCGGACGAGCCCGACCAGATCTCGGACCTGGTCCCGACCGGCCCAGGACACCTGATCATCACCTCTCTCACGCCACGGTGGGCCGAGCACGGCAGCCGACTCCTGGACGTGTCCGCCTACACCCGGGACGAGTCGACCGCCTTCGTCCGCCGCCGCGCGCCCCGGTTGACCTGGGCGGAGGCCGACCAGCTCGCCGAGGCGCTGGAAGACCTGCCCCTGCCCCTGGATCAGGCGGCCGGCTGGCTGAACGACTCCGACCTGTCCGTCGAGGAGTACATCGCACTGCTGGAGAACGGCCGATACCAGGACGCCGTACAGGTGTCTCCGGACTTCCCGGTGGCCTTCCGGACCGCGTGGTCGGTCCTGTTGAACAAGCTGCAGGAGACTGTCCCGGAGTCGGTCGATCTCCTCCGGCTGTGCACGTTCTTCGCGCCGGGCTACATCCCGGTGGACCTGCTGCGGGGGATGCCACGCGACGACCTGCCGGAGAACCTGGGCAGGCTGCTCGACGACCCCTTGCTCTGGAACAAGGTGATCAACCAACTGCGACAGTATTCCGTGGTGCGCCTGGAGTCGTACGAGGTCCAGTTCGACGAGACACCCCGCTCCGGGGAGTCGGTGTACGTCCATCGGATGGTCCATCGGATCGTCCACCAGGACATGACGGCGGACCAGATGCGGCTGTACGGCGCTGTGGTGCGGCGCGCGCTGGCCGAGGCCGACCCGGGCCGTCCGACCGACACCCGGACCTGGCGCGAGTACGCGGAGATAGTGCCCCATCTGGGGGATGCCGACGCGGTGCGCGACAAGGACCGCAAGGTGCAGGCCCTGGTGCTCAACGCCCTGCGCTACATGTGGTTCGCCGGCGAGTACGCGGAAGGCGTCCAACTCGGGCGCGAGGCCCTTGAGGTCTGGCGCGAGCTGCTGGGCGAGGCGCACCCGCGGGTCTGGGAACTGACCAACCACTACACCGATCTGTTGCGCGCGGAGGGGCGGTTCGCGGAGACCGAGAGCCTGGACCGGGCGTCCATGGAACACCTGCACGAGGAGCGTGGGGGACAGGACCTGGACTACCTACGGGCGGCCAACGGGCTGGGGGCCGACCTGTGGGGCCAAGCCCGCTATGCCGAGGCCCTGGAACTGTACGAGTGGCTCTACCCTGCCTACCGGGACCTCCTGGGGGACCAGGACTCCCGGACCCTCAACGCCCTGAACAACCTTGGCTTCACGCTGCGGCTGCTCGGCAGGTACGAAGAGGCCCGCAGCGTCGACCGGCAGACCCTGGAGCAACGGCGCTCCGTGCTGACGGGCCTGCACGTGTGGACCCTCTTCTCCGAGGTGTCCTACTCCATCGACCTGAGGCTGCTGGGCCGCTATGCGGAGGCCCAGTCCGTCCAGTCGCGGAACGTGCATGAGTATCGGATCGTCGGCGGCCCGGGCAATCCGGACACGTTGCGGGCCGAGCACAACCTGGCGCTGTGCCAACTGCGAAGCGGGGACCGCGCGGCGGCGGGGGCGCTGCTCACCCGGGTGCTGGAGGGGTACGAGCGGAAAATGGGCGAGAACAACCTCCTCACGCTGTCCGCCGCCGTCAGCCACAGCTGCTTCAACCGTGAGCACGGTGACATCGACCTGGCCCGCGCGACCAGCGAGTTCGTGCTCTCTCAGTACGAGCGACTCCTCCCGGAGGGACACCCGTTCATCATCGGCGCCCGGGCGAACCAGGCCCTGGTCCTGTGCAACGTCGGAGAGCGGGAGCACGCCCGTGTTCTGATGGAGCAGGCGCTCGCCGACATGGCTGTGGTCGTCGGCGACAGCCACCCCTACACCCTCGGTTGCGCCGTCAACGCATCGGTCCTGCGCAACATGACCGGAGAGACGGAGTCCGACGCCGGACTGAGCAGGACCACCGTCGCCCGGGCCACCGAGGTACTCGGCCGCACCCACCCCCTGACTTTGTCGGCCCGGCTTGCCCACGCGGCCGACCTGCGCGGACTGCGCTCCCGCCAGGAAGCCGCGAAGACCGAACAGGAGGCCCTGGCCGACCTGGAGGCGACTCTGGGCAGGCAGCACGTCCACACGCTCTCGGCCCGCGCCCGCAACCGCCCGTACTGGGACTTCGAACCCCAGGCGAGCTGACGGCCGTACACCGAAGGGCCCGGCCCCCCGACGGGGACCGGACCCTTCACCGTGCTCCGAGTGTCTGAGGACTACGCCTCGAACACCTCACGCACCAGCTGCTCCTGCTCCGCCTGGTGGCGCTTCGCCGAGCCCACCGCCGGGGACGACGAGTGCGGGCGGGAGATGCGGCGCAGGCGCTCGCCGGCCGGGACGTCGGCGCCGACCGCCAGGTCCAGGTGGTCGATCAGGTTGAGCGCGATGAACGGCCAGGCACCCTGGTTCGCCGGCTCCTCCTGGGTCCACAGGTACTTCTCGGCGTTCGGGTACTTGTTGACCTCGGCCTGGAGCTCCGCACCCGGCAGCGGGTACAGGCGCTCCAGACGGATGATCGCCGTGTCCGTGACACCGCGCTTCTGCCGCTCGGCCTCCAGGTCGTAGTAGACCTTGCCGGTGCAGAAGACGACCTTGCGGACCGCGTTCGGGTCGACCGACGCGTCGCCGATGACCGGGCGGAACTGCCCGCTCGTGAACTCCTCCGCCTTCGAGGCCGCCGCCTTGAGGCGCAGCATCGACTTCGGGGTGAAGACGACCAGCGGCTTGTGGTGCGGGTTGTGCACCTGCCACCGCAGGAGGTGGAAGTAGTTCGACGGGAGGGTGGGCATGGCCACCGTCATGTTGTTCTGGGCGCAGAGCTGCAGGAACCGCTCGATACGGGCCGAGGAGTGGTCCGGGCCCTGGCCCTCGTAGCCGTGCGGAAGCAGGAGCGTGACGCCGGACGTCTGGCCCCACTTCTGCTCGGCCGCCGAGATGTACTCGTCGACGATCGACTGGGCGCCGTTGGTGAAGTCACCGAACTGGGCTTCCCACATCACCAGCGCGTCGGGACGGGCCAGCGAGTAGCCGTACTCGAAGCCCATCACCGCGTACTCGGAGAGCAGCGAGTTGTAGACGTTGTAGCGGGCCTGGTCCTCGGTCAGGTAGAGGAGCGGCGTGTAGTCCGCGCCCGTCTCCCGGTCGATCAGGACCGCGTGCCGCTGGCCGAAGGTGCCGCGCTGGGAGTCCTGGCCGGAGAGGCGCACCGGGGTGCCCTCCATCAGCAGCGAGCCGATGGCCAGGGTCTCGCCCATGCCCCAGTCGATCGTGCCGTCCTCGATCATCGCCGCCCGGCGCTGCAGCTGCGGCAGCAGACGCGGGTGGACGGTGAAGTAGTCCGGGATGTTGACCTGGGACTCGGCGATGCGCTTGACGGCCTCCGCGGAGATCGCCGTCGGCACCGCGACCGGGAAGCCGTCCTGCGGCTCCTGGACGGCACCGGCGGCAGGCTGCGAGGTGGCCTCGCGGACCTCGGTGAAGACCTTCTCCAGCTGGCCCTGGTAGTCCTGCAGGGCCTGCTCGGCCTCTTCCAGGGTGATGTCGCCGCGACCGATCAGGGACTCGGTGTAGAGCTTGCGCACCGAGCGCTTCTTGTCGATCAGGTCGTACATCAGCGGCTGGGTGAAGGCCGGGTTGTCCGACTCGTTGTGACCGCGGCGGCGGTAGCAGATGAGGTCGATCACCACGTCCTTGTTGAACGCCTGGCGGAACTCGAAGGCGAGGCGCGCGACGCGCACCACGGCCTCCGGGTCGTCGCCGTTCACGTGGAAGATCGGGGCCTCGATCATGCGGGCCACGTCGGTGGCGTACATGGAGGAGCGCGAGGACTCGGGCGCCGCCGTGAAGCCGACCTGGTTGTTGATGACGATGTGGACCGTGCCGCCGGTGCGGTAGCCGCGCAGCTGCGACATGTTCAGGGTCTCGGCCACCACGCCCTGGCCCGCGAAGGCCGCGTCGCCGTGCAGCGCGACCGGCAGGACCGTGAAGTCCGTGCCGCCCTTGTTGATGACGTCCTGCTTGGCGCGGGCGATGCCCTCGATGACCGGGTCGACCGTCTCCAGGTGGGACGGGTTGGCGGCCAGCGAGACCTTGATCTGCTCGCCGTCCAGGCCGGTGAAGGTGCCCGCGGCGCCCAGGTGGTACTTCACGTCGCCGGAGCCGTGCATCGACTTCGGGTCGAGGTTGCCCTCGAACTCGCGGAAGATCTGGGCGTACGACTTGCCGACGATGTTCGCGAGGATGTTCAGGCGGCCGCGGTGGGCCATGCCGATGATGACCTCGTCCAGGCGGGACTCGGCCGCGGAGTCGATCACCGCGTCGAGCAGCGGGATGACGGACTCGCCGCCCTCCAGGGAGAAGCGCTTCTGGCCGACGTACTTCGTCTGCAGGAAGGTCTCGAAGGCTTCCGCAGCGTTCAGGCGGCGCAGGATCCGCAGCTGCTCCTCGCGCTCCATCTTGGAGTGCGGGCGCTCCACGCGGTCCTGGATCCACTTGCGCTGCTTCGGGTCCTGGATGTGCATGAACTCGATGCCGGTGGTGCGGCAGTACGAGTCGCGCAGCACACCGAGGATGTCGCGCAGCTTCATCATCGACTTGCCGGCGAAACCGCCGACCGCGAAGTCGCGCTCCAGGTCCCACAGGGTGAGGCCGTGCTCGGTGATGTCCAGGTCGGGGTGCTTGCGCTGCTTGTACTCCAGCGGGTCGGTGTCGGCCATGACGTGGCCGCGGACCCGGTAGGAGTGGATCAGCTCGAAGACACGGGCGGCCTTGGTGACGTCGTCGTCGTGGGAGGCGTCGATGTCCTTGAGCCAGCGGACCGGCTCGTAGGGGATGCGCAGCGCCTCGAAGATCTCGTCGTAGAAGCCGTTGTCGCCGAGGAGGAGGTTCGCGACCTGGCGCAGGAACTCGCCGGAGGCGGCGCCCTGGATGACCCGGTGGTCGTAGGTCGACGTGAGCGTCATGACCTTCGAGATGCCGAGCTTGTTCAGGGTGTCCTGGCTGGTGCCCTGGAACTCCGCGGGGTAGTCCATGGAGCCGACGCCCATGATGACCGACTGGCCGGGCATCAGACGCGGGACCGAGTGGACGGTGCCGAGGCCGCCGGGGTTGGTCAGGGAGACCGTGACGCCGGTGAAGTCGTCCATCGTCAGCTTGTTGTCGCGGGCGCGACGGACGATGTCCTCGTAGGCCTGCCAGAACTCGAAGAAGTTCAGGGTCTCGGCCTTCTTGATGGCCGCGACGACGAGCTGGCGGTCGCCGTTGGGCTTCACCAGGTCGATGGCCAGGCCGAAGTTCACGTGCGGCGGCTTGACCAGGGTCGGCTTGCCGTCCTTCTCCGCGAACGAGTAGTTCATCGACGGCATGGCCTTGAGGGCCTGCACCATCGCGAAGCCGATCAGGTGCGTGAAGGAGATCTTCCCGCCCCGCGCGCGCTTGAGGTGGTTGTTGATGACGATGCGGTTGTCGAACAGCAGCTTCACCGGGACCGCGCGGACCGAGGTGGCCGTCGGCACGTCCAGCGAGGCGCTCATGTTCTTCGCGACGGCGGCGGCGGGACCACGCAGGGTGACCAGATCGGGACCGTCGGGAGCCGCGGCGGCGGGCGCGGCCTTCGCGGCGGCGGCCGGCTTGGCGGCGGCCGGGGCCGGGGCCGGGGCCGGAGCGGCTGCGGGCTTCGCGGGCGCCGCGGCCTGCGGCGCCACCGGGGCGGCCGGAGCAGCCGGGGCGGGTGCCGGTACGGCGGGCGCGGCCGGGGCGGGCGCCGGGGCGGCCGGAGCCGCGGCCTGCGGCGCCGGCACGGGTGTTGTGGTGGTGCCCGCGGCCCCCGCGGCCGCGGTACCCGCCGGAGCCGAGGCGGCGGGCGCTCCCGGCTTGTAGTCGGCGAAGAAGTCCCACCAGGCACGGTCTACCGAATTCGGGTCCTGGAGGTACTGCTGATAGATCTCGTCGACGAGCCACTCGTTCGGTCCGAACGCGGCCGCGGGGTTCTTGCCCGCTTGGTCTGCGTCGGTCGAGACACTCGAGTTACTGGGGGACTGTGGCGACACGGCGGCAACCGCCCTCTTCCGCTTCACAAGGTTATGGACAGCGGGAATAAACGCTACGCCTTCCGGACCCCGAAGGTCAGGTCGGGCCGGTGCATCGTCGTGTAAGTCACACCAGAAAACGTGTTTCAGGGCTTGAAATGGCGGGAAACAAGCGTGGTTCCGCTGTGAAAGGACGGAAGCGGGCATGGCTCCGCCACGCCCGGTGATCACCTCACCCCGGCCCCCACCGCGACGTGCGGGGAGGCCGGACCTGATCACACGTGTCCGGCTGCGCCGGCGACCGTGCGGACCACAGGTGGATCTTGAGGCTCCGGATCGAACTTTACGTCAACTTGGCACGGATGAAAGCCCTGGGAGAGTGACGATGATCCTGCAGCCCCGGTCGGATTCGGCCACACCGATCCGGCCGCCGTGCAGATCCACCGCCCACCGGGCGATCGCCAGACCGAGTCCGGTGCCGCCGTCGCTGCCGGGCCCGTGCGGCCGTCGTACGGCCCCTCGGTTGAAGCGCTCGAAGACGCGGTGCCACTCCGAGCGCGGAATGCCGGGGCCCTCGTCCAGGACCTCCAGCTCCAGCGACTCCGGCAGCGGCCCGCGCCGTGCCTTCACGGTCACCCGGCCGTGCGGGGGGCTGTGCTTGACCGCGTTGTCGATGAGGTTCGACACGACCTGGTGGATGCGCTCCGGGTCGGCGAGCGCGGTCAGCTCCGGCGGGGACACGTCGAGGTGCAGATGGACGTCCGAGCGGGTGTGGCTGCCGGAGTTCGAGGCGAGGCCGCGTGCGCCGGCGACCATGTTGGCCTCCTTCAGCACGCCCGAGAGGTACGGCCACACCTCGAAACGGCGCTGCCGCAGCGGTACGACGCCGTTGTCGAGGCGGGAGAGGTCCAGCAGGGTCTCCACCAGCCGTCCGAGGCGCTCGGTCTGCTTGAGGGCCGTGCGCATCGTCTCGGTGTCGGGCTCGGCGATCCCGTCGACCACGTTCTCCAGGACGGCCCGCAGACCCGCGATGGGCGTGCGCAGCTCGTGCGAGACGTTCGCGACCAGTTCCTTGCGCTGGCGGTCCTGGGCCTCCAGCTCGTCGGCCATGACGTTGATCGTCTCGGCCAGGTCGCCCAGCTCGTCCCGGCGGTTCTCGCGCACCCGGCGCGTGTAGTCGCCCTGCGAGATCGACCGGGCCACCAGGTTCATGTCGTCCAGCGGTGCGGTGAGCGAATGCGCCACGAACTGCGTTATCAGCAGTGTGGCGATCATCGAGAAGACCGTGATGAAGCGCAGCTCCGTCTTGGTGTGCACCGCGATCATCGACAGACCCGTCGTGATCAGCACCGAGACGACGACGAGCGCGCCCAGCTTGGTCTTGATGGAGAACGGGCGTACTCCGCCCCAGGGCTCCTCGCCAGGGCTCCCGGGACCCCCGGAGCCCCCGGGGCCTCTCGGTCCGGCCGGCCCGGCGCTCATGGCGTCGGGGTCTCCAGCGCGTAGCCCACACCGTGCACGGTGCGGATCCGCTCGGCGCCGATCTTCCGGCGCAGCGCCTTGATGTGGCTGTCGACCGTACGGGTGCCGGAGGCGTCCGCCCAGTCCCACACCTCGGCGAGCAGCTGCTCACGGGAGAGCACCGCGCGCGGGGTGTTGGCGAGGCAGACCAGCAGGTCGAACTCGGTCGGGGTGAGGTGGACGTCCTCGCTGCGCACCCGTACCCGGCGCTGTGCGTGGTCGATCTCCAGTTCGCCCAGGCGCAGGATGCCGGAGCGGGGCGTGGAGGCCGCGATGGCCGCCCGCTCCACCCGCCGCAGCAGTACGTGCACGCGTGCCGCCAGCTCCCGCATGGAGAACGGCTTGGTCATGTAGTCGTCGGCGCCGACCCCGAGGCCGACCAGCATGTCGGTCTCGTCGTCGCGCGCGGTGAGCATCAGCACCGGCACCGGCCGGGCGGCCTGCACACGACGGCAGACCTCCAGACCGTCGAAGCCGGGCAGCATGATGTCGAGGATCAGCAGGTCGGGCTGCCAGGCCTCGGCGGTGTCGACGGCGGCCGGGCCGTCACCCGCTGTTTGCACGAGGAACCCCTCGGCACGCAGGCGGGCCGCGATGGCGTCGACGATCGTGGGGTCGTCCTCGACGACCAGAACGCGGCGCTGGGCGCCCGGAGTCGCCGTCGCCGCGCCGTTGTGGGAGGTGTGTGTCTGCTCCATCGCCCGCCCCTGTGTGCTTTCCGGAATCAGTGGGGTGATCCCATGACTGCGATTGACGCTTGAATGATCCGCGTCAGGGATGCACCCTACGGGGACAGGAGGCGCACTCGCTATCCAGGGCCGACGCCAAGGTGAACGACGTCCGGAACGCCCCGGGCAACCGGCACCTCTTCGGTACGCACCTGCGTGAACCCGGCATTCCACAAGGTTTCTTCGAATTCCGCAGAGGGTTGCGCCGACCATACGGCGAGTACCCCGCCCGGCCTCAACACCCTTGCGCAGCCCGCGAGTCCGGCCGTCGAGTACAGTCCCGCGTTGTCCTCGTCGACGGTCCAGCCGGGCCCGTTGTCGATGTCCAGGCACAGCGCGTCGAACGTGTCGCAAGTCTCATTGACGTATGCGACGAGGTCTTCCTCGATGATCACCGTACGCGGATCTGCGAACGCGCGTGCGGAAACCGCGGAAAGCGGTCCGTCGCGATGCCAGGCGACGACCGCCGCCTCCCGCTCCACGACCGTGATCCGCCCCCAGCGCGGGTCCCGCGCGGCGTGCGCGAGCGAGAACCCGACGCCGAGCCCGCCGATCAGCACCGCCGGCTCCGTCCGCCCGTCCAGGGCCGGGTGGGTGGCGGCCGAGTCCACGAGCAACCGCTCCGAACGCCCGTCGGAGGTGTCCATCAGGAAGCAGCCGTTGGCGATGATCTGCAGGAGTTCGCCGTGTCTGCGCAGGACCACCTCGCCGTACGGCCCTTCGCGCCGGTCCAGGACCACAGGATGGCTGTCGTGCGCGGAGGCCGGGGTAGTCATGTCCGCCATCCTGCCCCAACAGGGCTTTGCCGCCATGCGAATTACGGGTGTCGGACAGCCGCATGCGTGTCACTCGTTCGAGGGGCCGCCCGGCGTTCCGCGCCCGCCGCCGGCCGGATGGGGCTCATATGGTTCCTCTTGTCCGTCCACGGTTCTTCGGAAAATCCTGTGAATCGGCCCCCGCGTGGTGTCGGTCATAGACAGCGGCTCGTGGGACGGCGAAGGGTGGGGTGAAACGGAAGGAGCGCCTCACCGTGGAACGGACCGCGAGGGCCGCATCGACGCCCACGCCCGAGCCCCTTGCGGCCACGTCGTCCGGGTCTTTCCCGGCCCTCCAGGTCGCCGCCCTCCTCGACGGCGTGCCCCGCCAGCGAGGCCCGGTCACGGCCCCCTTGCCGCGGACGACGGCCCCGGACCTCCGCCTGCGCCCCTGGCGTCTGTTTCCCGCCCTCCGGCTGCGCCCCTGGCGTCTGCTCCCCACCCCCACCGGCACACCGGCGACCTTCGCGTACACGGCGATCCTGGCCCTCACCTCGCTCTTTGCGAGCTATGCCAACAGCGACCTGGTGTACGCCCTCTACCAGGACTCCAGCACCGACGTGGCGCACCTGCTGCGCACCCCCGTCTTCGTCCTGCTCGCCAGCGCGCTCTGGATCGCGGGCGGGCTCCTGTCGCCGTACGCCCTCGCCTTCGTGCTGGTCCTGACCGCGCTGGAACGGCGGATAGGGGGTGCCCGCGCGATCCTCGTCTTCCTGACGGGGCATGTGCTGGCCACCCTCGCCACCGAGGTCCCGGTCGGCCTCGGGGTCCTGGTCGGCGATCTCCCCGACACCTCCCTGCACCGCCTCGACTACGGCATCAGCTTCGGCGTCGCCGCCAGCATCGGCGCCCTCTCCGGCATCCTGCCCCCCTGGCTGCGCTGGCCCCTGCTCGCGCTGGTCGGCTACGACCTCGTCGAGGACCTCATCGCCTTCGAGGACCCGATGACCAACTGGGGCCATCTGATCTCGCTGGGCATCGGGACGGCGCTCTGGCCGTTGGTACGACGCTGGTACCGGGAGCAGCGCCCGGCGGTCGCCCCCGTCCCGGCCGCCTGACCGTTCGGGCCGCCTGACCGCTCAGGCGCGCCGTGCCGCCGCCAGCCTCTTCGCCGACTCCGGCACCCCCAGGGCCTGCTCCTGCTCGCGCGTCGCGCCGTGCAGGCGGTTGGTGAGCTGGTACGGGTCGGCGGCCAGGTCGTAGAACTCGCGGAAGAGGACCTCGCCGTCGCCCTGCGTGGGGCGGCCCTGCCGGTCGAGGCGGGTGCGGTAGTACTCGGTGTACTGCGCGGACCTGCCGATGAGGGTGGCCCAGGTGTGGATCGGTTCCTGGTCCTGCCGGTTCCACCACCACTCGGCGAGCAGGCGGTCGCGGTCGTTGCGGGGGTCGAGCAGCGAGTGGCCGTCGTGCGGGGTGTCCGGGGTGAGGCCGGCCGCGTCCAGGAACGTCGGGGCGATGTCCACATGGCCGGTGAGCCGGTCGTCGACCGTGCCCTCGCCCAGCCCCCGGGCCGGCCAGGAGAGCCAGAACGGCACCTCCAGACCGGGCCGGTACGGCACCGACTTGCGCAGCCAGCCGTGGTCCGCCCAGCACAGCCCGTGGTCGCTGGTGTACACCACCAGCGTGTTCTCCAGCTGGCCCAGGGCGCGCAGCTCGTCGTGGAAGTCGCGCATCGCGTCGTCCACCGAGAGCAGGGTGCGCAGCTGCCGGGTGCGCAGCGCCTCGCCCTGCTCGTACGTGTGGTTCGCCGCGCGCAGGAACGGGGGTTTGTCGCTCTTGTCGCCCTCGTACACGGACGGCCGGCCGGGCCACTCCGGCACCCGCGTGTGCCGGTACCTGCGCTCCGGGATGTTGAGTTCGTGCGCGCTGCGGGTGGCGACGTACGCGAACCAGGGCCGGGTGTCGGTGCGCGACCTGTCGATGAAGGCGAGGGCGCGGTCCCTGATGACGGTGGTGTTGTAGCCGGGGATGTTCCGGACCGTGCCGTTGTCGTTGTAGTGGCCGTCGTAGTACGCCACGGGCTCCTGCAGCAGCCACTCGTCGAAGTGGGGCGGGTTGTCGCCGGTGTGCCAGTAGTTGAGGTACTTGCCGAACAGGCCGGTGCGGTAGCCGGCCTCGTGCAGCCGGCGCTGGACGGTGGTGTGCTGGTCCAGGTGGTAGGGGTGGCGGGTGTCGAGGACGCCGTGGTTGTGCGCGTACCGCCCCGACATGATCGAGGCCCGGGAGGGCGCGCAGAGCGGGGTGTTGGCGTGCGCCCGCGCGAAGGTCACGCCCTGCCCGCCCAGCCAGTCGGCGGTACGGCGGATCGCCCAGTCGGTCTCCTTGGGCTGGTCGTCGGTGAGCACGAAGAGGATGTTCGGCCGCGGGTCGGTGCGGGGGAGCGGCGAGGCCGGGGGACGGCTCGCGACCGGTGCGGCCGGGGCGGTGCGGCCGGCCGCGGGCGCGGCACCGCCGTCGTCCAGGGCCCCTACGGCCAACGGGACGGCGGCCCCGGCCGCGACGACCGCGGCGCCGGTGATCACGGCACGCCGCCCGGGCCCGCGCGCTGGCTTCCCGTCCACAGGTCCCCCCGAGTCCCCGGCACATGGCGCTGCGCGCTGTGCGCTGTGAATCCGCTGGCAGTCTGGGGGATCTACCTGTGAGTCGCGTTGCGGTGATGCAGCGATGCCCTTGCGTAGTCATGGCAGCGGCGGCGGGGGAGGCCGAAGCGACGGATGTCGTGGGGCGGACGTCGGGGTAGGGGCCGAGGACCGATTCCGGCCCCGATTGTGGGTGTGGGTGTGGGTGTGGGTGTGGGTGCGGGTGCGGGTGCGTTGTGGCTGGTCGCGACCACGCGGCGGGGCCGCATGTTCGATACAGCCCCGCACCCCTTCGGGGGCGCGTTTCAGGCGGGCGGCGTCCAGACGTACGGCGTGGTCGTCGTCACGGCTGTGAAGCCCAGGCGGCGCAGGATCGGCGCGCTGTCGTCCGAGGCCTCCACGAGGAGGTAGGTCGCACCCCGGGCCGCCGCACGGGTCGCCCGCAGGGCCACCAGCGCGCGGTAGACGCCCCTGCGGCGCCACTGCGCCAGCGTCGAGCCGCCCAGCAGCATGGCGAACTCCGTGCCCGGCCGGAAGGTAACCCAGGCCGCCGAGACGACCTCCCCGGCCGCCTCGGCGACATAGATCTCCGTGCCGTCCGGTTCCACCGCCAACCGGCCCCTCAGGTACTCCGCGATCCAGGCCATGTCCTCGCCCCAGACGACGGTCTCCAGTGCGGCGATACGGTCCAGGTCCGCGTCGTCGGTGACCCGGCGCAGGGTCACCTCCGGGGGCAGCGCCGGGGACCGTACGGCCAGGTCCGCCACCGGGGCGATCACGACCGTCTCCTGCGGTTCGGGCGCGAAGCCCGCCGCGCGCAGCCGGTCCGGCAGGTCCGCCGGGACGTCGTACCCCCGCACCTTCCACTCCACCCCCTCCCCGCGCGCCGCGAAGAAGTCCCGCTGCCGGGCGAGCGCCGCGTCCAGTGCGGCGCCGCGCAGGCCGCCCCAGTCGTGCGGGCCGGTCACGAAGCCGCGGTGCTGGCCGACGACTCGCAGCAGGGCTCCGTCGTGCTCGTAGCCGACCCCGGGCGCCGGGACGGGCTGGACGGCGCGCATCTGGGCGTCGTAGGCGGCGAGCAGGGTCGCCGCGAGCTCTGTGTCGGTCACCTGCCGACCGTACGGGGAATGCGCCCGCACGGATCAACTGTTTTCCGGGCGCGGGACCGTGTTCGGCCAGGTCACCCTCGATCGCTCAGGGCGAACATATGCATGGGAACATTTCTCGACCCTCAAGCATTGAGTCGGCATAGCTCAAGTTGACTGCCTAAGGGGAGATCATGGCTTCGACGTCCGCATCACTCACCCTCCCTGTGCTGCCTCTCGACGGCGAGGTCGTGCTGCCCGGGATGGTGGTCCCGCTGGACCTGAAGGACGCTGATGTACGCGCCGCCGTGGAGGCTGCGCAGGCCGCCGCCCGTACCGAGCCCGGCAAGCCCAAGGTGCTGCTGGTGCCGCGGGTCGACGGGACCTACCCGAGCACCGGTGTGCTCGGCACGGTGGAGCAGGTCGGCCGCCTTGCCGACGGCGACCCGGGCGCGCTGATCCGCGGCCGCCACCGGGTGCGCATCGGCGCCGGTACGACCGGCCCGGGTGCCGCCCTGTGGGTGGAGGGCACCCGTATCGACGAGGACGTCCCGGACCCGGTGCCCGGTCATGTCACGGAACTTGTCACGGAGTACAAGGCCCTCGCCACCGCCTGGCTGCGCAAGCGCGGCGCCTGGCAGGTCGTGGACCGGGTGCAGGCCATCGACGACGTGTCCCAGCTCGCCGACAACTCCGGTTACTCGCCCTTCCTGACCACCGAGCAGAAGATCGAACTGCTGGAGACCGTCGACGCGGTCGCCCGGCTCAAGCTGGCCACCCAGCAGCTGCGCGACCACCTCGCCGAGCAGGACGTCGCCGAGACCATCGCCAAGGACGTCCAGGAGGGCGTCGACAAGCAGCAGCGCGAGTTCCTGCTCCGCCGCCAGCTCGAAGCCGTCCGCAAGGAACTGCGCGAGCTGAACGGCGAGAAGGACGGCGAGGAGTCCGACGACTACCGCGCCCGCGTCGAGGCCGCCGACCTGCCCGAGAAGGTCCGCGAGGCCGCCCTCAAGGAGGTCGAGAAGCTGGAGCGGTCCAGCGACCAGTCCCCGGAGGGCTCGTGGATCCGCACCTGGCTGGACACCGTCCTCGAACTGCCGTGGAACGAGCGGACCGAGGACCAGTACGACATCCAGGGCGCCAAGGCGGTCCTGGACGCCGAGCACGCCGGTCTGGAGGACGTGAAGGAGCGGATCACCGAGTACCTGGCGGTGCGCAAGCGCCGTAGCGACCGGGGGCTCGGGATCATCGGCGGGCGGCGCGGCGGTGCCGTGCTGGCCCTGGTCGGCCCGCCCGGTGTCGGCAAGACCAGCCTGGGTGAGTCCGTCGCCCACGCGATGGGGCGCAAGTTCGTCCGGGTCGCCCTCGGCGGTGTGCGGGACGAGGCGGAGATCCGCGGTCACCGGCGTACGTACGTCGGTGCGCTGCCCGGCCGGATCGTCCGCGCCATCAAGGAGGCCGGTTCGATGAACCCGGTCGTCCTGCTCGACGAGATCGACAAGGTGGGCTCCGACTACCGGGGCGACCCGGCCGCGGCCCTCCTCGAAGTCCTCGACCCGGCGCAGAACCACACCTTCCGCGACCACTACCTGGAGGTCGAACTCGACCTGAGCGACGTGGTGTTCCTCGCCACGGCCAACGTGCTCGAAGCCATCCCGGAGGCCCTGCTCGACCGTATGGAGCTGGTCCGCCTGGACGGCTACACCGAGGACGAGAAGGTCGTCATCGCCCGTGACCACCTGCTCCCGCGCCAGCTGGAGCGGGCCGGCATCGACAAGGGCGAGGTCGTCCTCGACGAGAGCGCGCTGCGCAAGCTCGCCGGCGAGTACACCCGTGAGGCGGGCGTCCGCACCCTGGAGCGGTCGATCGCCAGGCTGCTCCGCAAGGTCGCGGCCCAGCACGAACTCGGTCAGCGGGAGCTGCCGTTCACGATCAGGGACGAGGACCTGCGCGCCCTGATCGGCCGGCCGCACCATGTGCCCGAGTCCGCCCAGGACCCGGCCGAGCGCCGCACGTCGGTGCCGGGCGTGGCGACGGGTCTCGCGGTCACCGGAGCGGGCGGAGACGTGCTCTTCGTCGAGGCGTCCCTCGCCGACCCGGAGACGGGCGCGGCGGGACTGACCCTCACCGGTCAGCTGGGTGACGTGATGAAGGAGTCGGCGCAGATCGCCCTGTCCTTCCTGCGCTCCCACGGCGCCGAACTGGAGCTCCCGGTCGGCGACCTGAAGGACCGCGGTGTCCACATCCACTTCCCGGCGGGTGCGGTCCCGAAGGACGGCCCGAGCGCCGGCGTCACGATGACGACGGCCCTCGCGTCGCTGCTCTCCGGCCGGCTGGTCCGCACGGACGTCGCGATGACCGGTGAGGTCTCGCTGACCGGCCGGGTGCTGCCCATCGGCGGTGTGAAGCAGAAGCTGCTCGCCGCCCAGCGCGCGGGGGTGACGACCGTCATCATCCCGAAGCGCAACGAGGCCGACCTGGACGACGTCCCGGCCGAGGTGCTGGACAAGCTCGACGTCCACGCCGTGACCGACGTCCGCCAGGTCCTGGAGCTGGCGCTCGCGCCCGCCACGAACGGCGCGGCGCCGGAGGTTCCGGCAGCGGCGTGACGGACGCTGCCGGATGACAGGAGGCCCGGGTCCCCGCGAGGAGCCCCGGGCCTCCGCCCTGCGCGACAGGACCGGCCAACGGCTGACCGACGACCGCCGGCCTGCCGGACTGTCGGCCGTCGGTCAGCCGTTGGCGAGATCGACGACCTTGTCGAGGGCCCCGTTGAACTTGTCGTGGTCACCGACCGTCGGTCCGGTCGACGTGTACTGCCACATCGTGTACTTCGACCAGCCGGCCGGCAGTGTCCCGACGTCCGAGGCGTACCGGGCCACCCACAGCGGGTTGACGGACCCGAAGCCGCCGTAGTTGCCGGTGCAGTCGTTCCACCAGCTGGTGGCCGTGTAGATGACGGCGTTCCGGCCCGTCCGCGCCTTGTACCGCTTCAGGAAGTCGGTGATCCAGCCGACCATCCCGCTCGCGGACTTGCCGTAGCACGCGGAGCCGTACGGGTTCCACTCGATGTCGAGGACCCCGGGCAGGGTCTGGCCGTCCTTCGACCAGCCGCCGCCGTGGTCGACGAAGTAGTCGGCCTGGGTCGCGCCGCCCGTGGTGTCCGGGGTCGCGAAGTGGTAGGCGCCGCGGACCATACCGAGGTCGTAGGGGCCGTTGTACTGCTGGGTGAAGTAGGGGTTCGTGTAGGACGTGCCTTCCGTCGCCTTCGTGTACGCCCATCTGACCCCGCTGCCGAGCAGGGTCGACCAGGCGACGTCGCCCTGGTAGCTGGCGACGTCGACGCCCTCGGTCTGGTTGGCGTCGGCGGACTTGGGCGTGCCGCTCTGGCCGTCGTGGGCCAGGACGCCCATGCCCATGTAGGCCGAGCCGCGGGCGGGGGTGGCCCCGTCGGCGTGGGCCGGGGCCAGGGGAGCGGCCGTGAGCAGCAGCGCGACCATCGCGGTCAGGAGAGTGGGGGTGGGTCTGTGTACCGGCATGACATGCCTCCGTGGGGTGAGGTGGGGGACCCACATATGCCAGAGGCGGACGCCGGGACACGGCGCGACACGACGCGGGGTCACACGGCACGCCCATCGTCGACGTGCGCATGTCATCGTTTCCCGTGGGGGACCGCGCACGCGGCGGACGCCGGGGAAGGGCATCCGGAGGCAGCCGTCGGTCCAGGCCTGCGAAATACTTGGCGAGCCGGGCGACGACGGAGTTTGACGGAAACTTTCAGGACTGTGAAACCGATCAGGGGTAGTGACGTGCACGAGGACGAAAAGGGCTCCGAACAGCCCGCCGCCACCGGGTTGACGCCGAACGGCGCGGACCAGGAGTTCCTGGCTCTGGAACGCGAGTTGACGGTGCTGCTGCGGCGCGCCCGGGCCAGCCAGGGCGAGATGGCCCGGGAGGTCCACCCCGACCTGGAGTCCGCCGCGTACGGCCTGCTCGTCCGGCTCGACGAGTGCGGCGGCCGGCGCGCCACCGAACTGGCCGCCTACATCGGCGTCGGCAAGGCCACCATGTCCCGCCAGCTGCGCGCCTTGGAGGAGCTCGGCCTGGTCGCTCGCGAGCCCGACCCGGCCGACGGACGGGCCTGGCTGATCGCCCTCACCGAGGAGGGCCGGCGCCGGGTGGGCAGGGTCCGGAAGGCGCGCCGGGGCCGGTACGTCCGCCAGCTCGCCCACTGGCCCCGCCAGGAGGTCGCGGAACTCGCCCGCCTGCTGAACCAGTTGAACGGCGTCATGGAGAAGTAGCCGCTACCGCTCGAAGTGGCGGCTACCGCTCGAAGTAGCCGCTACCGCTCGAAGCAGCGGCTACCGCTCGAAGTGGCCGCCACGGCTCGAAGCGGCCGCTACAGCTCGGCGTACACCACCGTCGCGTCGTCGTGCGTCTTGCTCCGCCGCAGGAACGCCCGCTCCTCCCGGTCGGCCTCCTCCAGCTCGCGCACCCGGTCCACCAGCGCCCGCGCGCCCTCCTTGCGTACGACGTCGAAGAGGGCCGTCCAGTCGCCCTCGCGGAACTTCTCCGTCCAGCGGGTCGCCCCGTCGGTGAGGGCGGCGAGGGCGCGCACCCGGTGCCGGGGCACGCTCCCGGTGACCGCGCGGGCGGCGACCGAAGGATCGGCGGCGGCGGTGAAGAAGCCGCCCTCCTTGTTGCGGACGGTGGCGTCGGCGATCGCGTCCGAGGCCAGCCGGTCGCGGGGGACCCGGTCGAGCCGGTCGTCCAGGATCGCGGTGACCGTGCCGCCGGGGGACTGCAGGAGCAGTGCGGAGTCGGACAGGACGAGGTACTCCACGGTGTCGTCGGACCAGCGGGTCAGGACGACCGTCGCCTGCGAGGTGCGCGGGTGAGAAAGGTCACAGGTGCCGGAATGTGCGTCGGCTGTGCGCCGGATCGCCCGCGCCAGGATCTCCGGCAGCGTCAGATCTCGTGCGGAAAGGGTCAGTTCGGCCAGTGCACCGCCCAGCCGCGCGGTGAACCAGGGGACGGAATGCAGACACCCGGTACCGTCCTCCGGTGGGGTGACCCCGTCCAGGACGATCACACAACCCCCCTGCCCCGAGGCGGGAAGTCCGACACCGGCGAAGTCCTCGTTGGGGCGGTCGGGGGCGCCGGGCTCCGAAACGACTTCAGTACGCATTCGGCCAGTCTGCACGACGTCTTCACGATCTCCGCCAAAGGCTGGCAACCGCCTGGGAATTCACGCCGTCTCGCAGGTCAGCCGCCTGTTTTGGGGTGGAATGGCGCACTCCGGGAAGACGCGGTGGCGAATCCTGTCAAAGCCCGCCGTCCGCGTCCAACCGGCCCGCCGGAAAAGGACCCTGCGCGGCCCGCGGGAACTTGCCCGCCAACTCCCCTCCGATGTTCACTCCTTCGAGTGGCGGGTCAGGTGATGCGAGACCACCGCCCACCGGCGCTGGGAGGGTCGGGGACCGACATATCGTGCACGCATCGGATGCGCGCACCACTTGGCACCGAACGCCGGGGATTATGACGGGGTGCCACCCAACCCCTTGGGTACACGAGTTCAGGAATGCGAGCACCGGTGCAGAAGACGCGGCCTCGGCGCACAGACAAGAAGACGGCCTCCGAAACGGGCGCCGCCGCTCCCGTCGGCACCGGCCGCCCCAAGCATGTCCGGACCCGGCTGATCGTGGCCGTGGCCGTGGTGGCCGCCGCGATCGCCGGAGCGGGAGCGCCCGCCCTGCTCACCGCCTCCGGGCAGCTGAGCGATTCCCAGGATCTGGTGACCCTCGCGGGCCGCACCCAGGACGCGCTGGCGCTGGCCGGCTCGCTCGCCGACGAGCGGGACGAGGTCACCTCCTACATCGCGGCCGGCCGCCCCAAGTCCAAGGCGCCCTCGGAGGACCGCAGCGCCCGTGTCGACCGCCAGGTCGAGGACCTGCGCGCGGACACCGACGCCCCCGGCTGGCTGCGCACCGACCTGGACGGCATCGCGGCCGTCCGCCGGTCCGCGCTCACCGGCAAGAGCACGGCCCTCGAAGCGCACGAGGCCTACTCGCAGACCATCACCGAGCTCCACCGGCTCGCCGAGGAACTGGCCGAGCAGATGCCCCCCAGGGCCGGCTCCGGCGCCTACGCGCTCGCCGAGCTCGACTCCGCCGTCCAGCAGTCCGCCGCCGCCCGCGGCCTGCTGCTGGCCGCGCTGAACATCCCCAGCACCACCCAGACCACGATCAGCCCGATCACCGGTCTGCCCGTCACCAGCACCGCCACCTCCACCGCCGACAAGAAGCAGCGCGACGCGCTCACCGCCGCCGCCCAGCAGGCCCGGCTGCGCGCGGACGCGGCCGTCGCCGACTTCCGGGACGGCGCGCCCAAGGCGGCGGTCGAGTCGTACGACTCCACGGTCACCGGCAACGACGTCAACGACGCCGACAAGTACCTGGCCGCCCTCACCGACCAGCCGACCCTCTCCGACAACGACCTGGGCACCAGCGTCAAGAAGCTGGACGCGGCCCTGTCGGCCCGGGTCGAGCTGATGCGGGGCGTGGAGTCCGCGCTCTACGACCACCGCACCAAGGACCTCGCGCAGCTCCGCGACGACGACGTCACCGCGCTGGAGATCCGCGTCGCGGTGCTCGGCGCCCTGGTGCTGGTCGCGGTCGGTGTCGCCACGGCCATGGCCCGCAGCCTGACCCGCCCCCTCTCGGTGCTCCGCCGGGGCTCGGCGCGCCTCGCCGAGGCCGAGGACCCGCGGACCCAGGAGCCGGTCACCTTCACCGGCCGCAACGACGAGTTCGCCCAGGTCGTCCGCTCGGTCAACGCCCTGCACGCGCACGCGGTCGAGCTCTACGACCGCATCGCCACCCTGGAGACCGACCGCAAGCACCTGGTCGGCCAGCGCCAGAAGATGGCCGACGCCCGCGAGGAGCTGCGCGCCGAGCTGACCGACTCCGCCGTCCAGCTGGAGCGGCTGCGCACCAGCATCGGCGGCACGTTCGTCAACCTGGCGCTGCGCACACTGGGCCTGGTGGAACGCCAACTGGCGGTGATCGAGGGCCTGGAGGAGCGCGAACAGGACCCCGACCGTCTGTCGACCCTCTTCAAGCTCGACCACTTCGCCACGGTCATGCGCCGCCACAGCGAGAACCTCCTCGTGCTGGCCGGCACCGAGCACGTCCAGCAGCACGCCGGCCCGATCCCGCTGGTCGACGTGGTCCGGGCGGCGGTCAGCGAGATCGAGCGCTACGAGCGCGTCCGTATCGCGACCCTGCCCCCGCACGCGCACGTGGCCGGGTTCGCCGCCGACGACCTCAGCCACCTCCTCGCCGAACTCATGGAGAACGCCACCGCGTCCTCCCCGCCCGACCTGCCCGTCGAGATCTCCGGCTGGCTGCTGGAGAGCGGCGAGGTCATGCTCTCCGTCCAGGACGAGGGCATCGGCATGACCGCCGACCGCCTGGTCCGCCTCAACGGCCGGCTCGCCGAGTTCGACCCCGAGTCGCCGTACGACCAGGAGGGCGAGGGCGGCCTCGGTCTCGGCCTCTACGTCGTGGCCCGGCTGGCCCACCGGCACGGTGTCCGGGTCCAGCTGCGCGAGCAGAAGCAGGGCGGGGTGGCGGCGGTCGTCGTCCTCCCGCAGTCCCTGCTGGCCGCGGCCCCCGCGGCCTCGGTCCCGCCGGCCGCGACGGCTCCCGGCGGCGCCCACGCCTACTCCCTCCCCGGCGCGGCCGCGGAGGTCAACTCCAATGTCCTGTACGGCCGCTCGGCGTCCGGCGATCCGCTGGTGACGCTGGCGGAGCAGGCCGTACGGGAGGCCGACGACCATGCGGTGGTCACGGCCGCGGCCGACGCGGAGCCCGTGGCCGTACGGCGGACCGACGAGGAGACCCTGCCGGTACGGCGTGCCCACGAGGACACCGTGCACGAGCAGGCGGCCCCGCCGAAGGCTGAGGTTCCCGAGCCGACGTCCCGCCCGAAGGCCCCGCCGGAGACGTTCGCCGAGACCACGATGGCCCTGCTGCTCCCGGAGCTGGCCCCGGAGGCCGAGCCGACGGGGGAGCGACCGCGAGCCGTTCCCACGGAGGAGCAGCCGCGGGCAGCCACGGCCGAGGAGCAGCCGCGGGCAGCCACGGCCGAGGAGCAGCCGCGGGCCGGTGTGGCCGAGGGGCGGACGCACCCTGCCGACGGCGAGATCCGGTCCCGACGGCAGCGGGCCGAGGACGACGACTGGCCCCGGCCGCAGCCCGCGGCCGCCGACGGCGAGTACGTCCCACCGGGGCCACCCGCACCTGACCTCGATACCCGCCCGGCCGCTGCGGGTGGGAGCGACTTCGGCGAAGCCGAGGAGCACTCCCGCCCCCTGCCCGCACCCGGCGACGGTGGTGACGCCCTCGCCGACGCCGAGGACCCGGTCACCAGCAAGGGTCTCCCCAAGCGCACCCCCAAGATCACCGCACCCGCCCCGCCGCCCCGCCAGCGCGGCTCGGGCGTCGACGCCGAGGCCCTCCGGCGCAGGCTCGGCGGCTTCCGCCGCGGAGCCGACGCAGGACGGCGCGACGTGGAGGCGGAGATCGCCGAACAGACCGGCCAGAACCAGGTGCCCAGCACCGCACGGGCCGGATCCGGAACAGCCGTATCCGAAGAAGCCACGGGGGGCACAGTCGAGGAGGCAAGCAGTTGACCGCGCCCAGTACCTTCGGACTGAGCAGTGAGGCTCGCAACCTGCACTGGCTGCTGAGCAACCTCGTCGAGGAGGTGCCCGGTATCCGATCGGTTGCCGTGGTCTCCTCCGACGGACTGCTCCTGCTGTCCTCCGACGCCGGCTACAACGAGGCGGCCCGCGAGGCCAGGACCGAGAAACGCCGGGGCCCGCGCGGCTCCTCCGCGGACCTCGCCACCATCGTCTCCGGCATCGGGAGCCTCACCCTCGGTGCCGCCCGGCTGATGGACTTCGGCCCGGTCAAGCACACGATGGTCGCGATGGACGAGGGCAGCCTGTTCGTGATGTCGATCAGCGACGGTTCGCTGCTCGGTGTGCACGGCAGCGCGGAGTGCGACATGAGCGTGGTGGCCTATCACATGGCGCTCTTCGTCGGCCGCGCCGGACACGTCCTGACCCCCGAACTCCGCAGCGAGTTGAGGAAATCCCTGGAGGAAGACCCGACGAGGAGCGGCCGATGAGCAGCGCGCCGAAGAACAGCAGGCAGAACCTCCCGGTGCGCGGCGGTGCGCGCAAACCCGCCCGCGTCCGCCCCTACTCGCTCACCGGCGGCCGTACCCGCTTCGGCCATGTCCTCCTCGTGGAGACCTTCGTGGCGGCCCTGGAGGCCCCGGAGGAGCGCAAGGAACTGACGAACGGTTCCCTCAACACCCGGGTGATGCCGGAGATGCGGGCCATCGTCGAACTGTGCCGCCGGATGCGTACGGTGGCCGAGATCGCCGCGCTGCTGAAGATGCCGCTCGGTGTGGTCCGGGTCCTGCTCAGCGACCTCGCGGACCAGGGAAAGATCCGTGTGTACGGAACCGGTACCGGACACGGCGTCGGCCGCCCGGACCGCGCTCTGCTGGAAAGGGTGCTGAGTGGACTACGCCGTCTCTGACGCCACCGGCGTCGCCCCGCTCCTCGCTGTCGATGAAGAGCAGGAGCAGCCGCGGTCCTGGCAGACGGACCGCAGCCGGGCCCCCATCGCGACGAAGATAGTCGTGGCGGGCGGTTTCGGCGTCGGCAAGACCACGCTGGTCACCGCCGTCTCGGAGATCACGCCCCTGCAGACGGAGGCGTTGATGACCGAGGCGAGCGAGGAGACCGACGACCTCACCGCCACGCCCGGCAAGCTCACCACCACCGTGGCCATGGACTTCGGCCGCATCACGCTCGACGACGACCTGGTGCTCTACCTGTTCGGCACGCCGGGCCAGCAGCGGTTCTGGTTCATGTGGGACGACCTGGTGCGCGGCGCGATCGGCGCGGTCGTCCTCGCGGACACCAGGCGGCTCAAGGACTGCTTCCCCGCGCTGGACTACTTCGAGAGCTGCGGGCTGCCGTACGTCGTGGCGGTCAACCACTTCGACGGCAGCGAGCACTTCGAACCCGAGGACGTGCGAGAGGCGTTGACGATCCCCGCGCACATACCTGTAATGATCATGGATGCGCGGCGCAGGGTCTCGGCCATCGAGACCCTCCTGTCCCTCGTCGCCCACGCTTTGGACGAAACCCCCGAGTAGGAGAACAGTCCCGGTATGCGGAAGATACTCGTCGTGGGGGCCGGCCAGTCCGGTCTCCAGCTCGCCCTCGGCCTCCAGTCCAACGGCTACGAGGTCACCCTGATGTCGAACCGGACCGCCGACGAGATCCGCTCCGGCCGGGTCATGTCGACGCAGTGCATGTTCGACACGGCACTGCAGCACGAGCGCGATCTCCAGCTGAACTTCTGGGAGTCCCAGGCCCCGAAGATCGAAGGACTCGGCGTCTCGGTCGCCGCCCCCGGCTCCTGGGCCGAGGGCCCGGCGGCCCGTGCGATCGACTGGGTGGGCAACCTCGACGGGTACGCGCAGTCGGTGGACCAGCGGGTGAAGATGGCCGGCTGGATGGAGACGTTCGCGCAGCGCGGCGGCCAGCTGGTCATCCACGGCGCGGCCGTCGGTGACCTCGACTACTTCGCCCGCACGTACGACCTGGTGATGGTCTCGGCGGGCAAGGGCGAGCTGGTGTCCATGTTCGGCCGCGACGCCTCCCGCTCCCCCTACACCGAGCCGCAGCGCGCCCTGGCCGTCGCCTACGTCCACGGCCTGGGCCCCCGCCCGGAGCACCCGGACCACCACGCGGTCCGCTGCAACCTGGTCCCCGGCGTCGGCGAGCTCTTCGTCATGCCGACCCTCACCACCTCGGGGCCGGCCGACATCCTGTTCTGGGAGGGCATACCCGGCGGCCCGCTGGACGTCTTCAACGGCGTCAAGGACCCCTCGGAGCACCTCTCCCTGACCCTGGAACTCATGGAGCGGTACACGCCCTGGGAGCACGCGCGGGCCACCAAGGCCGAACTGACCGACGCGGGCGGCACGCTGGCCGGCCGCTACGCCCCCACCGTCCGCAACCCGATCGGCCGCCTCCCCGGCGGCGGCCTGGTGCTGGGCGTCGCGGACGTCGTCGTCGCCAACGACCCGATCACCGGCCAGGGATCCAACTCGGCCGCCAAGTGCGCCGCCTCCTACCTCGCCTCGATCCTCGAACACGGCGAGAAGGAGTTCGACGAGACCTGGATGCAGGAGACGTTCGACCGCTACTGGAACACGGCCCAGCACGTCACCAAGTGGACGAACGCGATGCTGGCGCCGCCGCCGGAGCACATCCTCAACCTCATCGGCGCGGCCGGCCAGCTCCAGCCGGTCGCCGACCGCTTCGCCAACGGCTTCAACGACCCCGCCGACTTCGAGAACTTCTTCTACGAGCCGGAAAAGACGGGGGCGTACCTGGCGTCGGTGACAGGCGCCGCCTGATCATGATCAGGGAGGCCGGTTCTCGGCCGCGGGTGCGTGGGGGCTGGTCGCGCAGTTCCCCGCGCCCCTGAAAGAAGGGGCGCACTGCAGCGCCCCTTCTTTCAGGGGCGCGAGCAACCACGACGGCGCCGCACCCGACCACGGCCGACGCCCGTCGCGGCGCCCCCAGCCCAGCGCATACGCTGATCGCATGACCCCGCAGGCCGCCACCCCCGCCTACCGCAGACTGTCTGTCGAGGAGCGGCGCAGCCAGCTCCTCGACGCGGCGCTCTCCCTCTTCGCGCACCGCGCGCCCGAGGATGTCTCCCTCGACGACGTGGCGGAGGCGGCCGGGGTCTCCCGGCCTCTGGTCTACCGGTACTTCCCGGGCGGCAAGCAGCAGCTCTACGAGGCCGCGCTCCGGTCCGCCGCCGAGGAGCTGGAGCACTGCTTCGACGAGCCCCGCGAGGGCTCCCTGCTGCCCCGTCTCTCCCGCGCCCTCGACCGCTACCTCGCCTTCGTCGATCAGCACGACGCCGGCTTCAGCGCCCTGCTGCAGGGCGGCAGCGTGGTGGAGACCTCGCGGACGACGGCGATCGTGGACGGCGTACGCCGGGCCGCCGCGCAGCACATTCTCAGCCACCTCGACGTCGCCGACCCCGGGCCCCGGCTGCGGATGACCGTCCGCATGTGGATCACGGCCGTCGAGGCGGCCTCCCTCATCTGGCTCGACGAGGACAAACAGCCGCCCGTCGACGAACTGCGGGACTGGCTGGTGGAACAGTTCGCCGCCGCACTGAGCGTGACCGCGCGCCGCGACCCGCAGACGGCCGCCCTCGTCGACGCCCTCGCGGCGGATGGCTGAGACTGGTGCCGTGAAGAGTCAGGACACCCCCTTCGAGGGCGGCCCCATGGACGGCCGGGTGCTCCCCGTGCTGCTCGGCATGACCGGCCATCCCCCGAAGACGTACCGCATCCCCGTCCCCGATCCGGCCGGCGGCAAGCCCACGGTCCTGGTCTACCGCCGTGTGCCCCGGGGGCACAGCAGGCGTCTGGGCGTGCCCCAGGGCTGGAAGTACGTGTACGACCCGACGGGCAAGGGCGGCAGCGGCGGCGGTCGGCCGAAGTGGCCGTGGTCGAAGCCGGATGCCACCGACGGGTGACAGACGTACGCCGAACCGCCCACACTCGCCGCGCGAACCGAGCGGACATGTCTGATTATCACGTCTGATTATTCGATGCCGAACGGAGAGACCGTTCCGCATCGGAGGTGATGACGTGTCAGCGAGGTTTCTGCGTCTGGCCTGTACGGCCGCCGTGGCGGCCCAGGCGGTCCTCGCGCCGGTACCCGCGCTCGCCGTGCCCGAGCCGCAACGGCCCGTCGCCGAGCTGCTGACGGACCTTCAGCAGCTGTACCGGCAGGCCGAACAGGCCACCGAGACCTACAACGCGACCGAGGAGCGGTTGCAGCGGCAGCGCGCCGAGGTGACCCGGCTGGACGACGAGCTGGCCCTTGCCCGGCGCTCCCTGCTCAGCGGCAGGGCCGAGGCGGGCCGGCTGGCCCGGCAGCAGTACCAGAGCACCAGCGGGATCTCCCCGTACATCCGGCTGCTCCTCGCCCGTGACCCGCAGCACGCGCTCGACGAGGGCCATGTCATCGGCGAGCTGGCGCGCGAGCGGGCCAGGACGGTGGGCCGGCTGGCGGGGGACGAGCGGAAACAGGCGGACCTGGCCCGTAAGGCCCGCAAGGCGTTCGACACCCGGCTCGCCCTCGCCGACGCCGAGAAGAAGCAGCGCGACGAGGTCCGGGCCCGTCTCTCCGAGGTGGAACGGATGCTGGCCGCCCTCACCCCCGACCAGCTCACCGCCCTGGCCGCCCTGGAGCAGAACCAGACGGTGGACGCCCAGCGCAGACTCACGACCTCCGGTGCCCTGAGCGCCACCACGCCACCCCCCTCCCAGGAGGGCGACCGCGCGGTGCGCTACGCGGTGCAGCAGCTGGGGAAGCCGTACGAGTGGGGCGCGGCGGGCCCGAAGACGTACGACTGCTCGGGCCTGACCTCACAGGCCTGGGACCACGCCGGCACCCGCATCCCGAGAACCAGCCAGGAGCAGTGGGCCGGCCTCCCGCACGTCCCCCTGAACCGGCTGCGCCCCGGTGACCTGGTCGTCTACTTCCCCGAGGCCACGCACGTGGCCCTCTACCTGGGCGGGGGCAGAGTGGTCCAGGCCCCCCGCCCGGGTGCGAAGATCAAGGTCTCCCCGATCGCGGCGAACCCCATCCTGGGCGCGGTACGCCCGGACCCGAAGGCCCGGCCGCTGACCCGCTACACACCGCCGACGGTGCCGAAGGAGGCCACGGAAGGTCCGGACGACGGCTTCAACGCTTCACAGCCGACGGCTCCGACACCCACCTAGGGGCGCGGGGCTGTATCAATTCACGGCTCCGCCGCGTGGGCGCGACAAGCCCCCACTCGGCCGCACTCCGCACTCAACCCAGCAACCCCGAGCTCTTCCACAACCGCCGCCCGGCCCCCCGGAGCACCCCGATGTCGTCCAGGAAGTCCGTCAGCTTCTTCGCGCCGGACTGCATGACCTCCCGCCGATGACCGCTCGCCCGCACCTGGGCCACGGCCTCCCGCCGGTCCAGCCCCACGTTCGTGTACACCTCGGGATTGACGAACGCCACGGAGAACACCCGCGCGAACTCCCCCGACGTCACCCGGGTGAACTCCTGCGACCACCGCGGAGCGGTCACCATCTGCCGCCGCAGCTCCTCACGGGCGTACCGCACATGCCGGGCCTCCTCGACCACATGGATCCGGGTGACCCCCCGGATCAGCGGCTGAACCCGCTCGTCCGGGAACGTCAGCCGCTGCATCCAGTCCAGGACCTCCTCGCCCAGCAGGGTCGCCGTGAAGGAACCGGGCGTGGTCGAGATCGTCTTGAACAGGCGCCCCAGGTTCTGGTGCGCCCGGCTCACCGGATACCAGGGCGCGTCACCGCGCTCTATCAGCCGGGCGAACATCTTCGAGTGCCGGCACTCGTCCTCGATCTCGGTCAGCGCGTAGCGCACATGCGCGGTCGTCGCCGCCTTGTCGTAGATGTGCCTGACCAGCAGCTGCATCAGGATCAGCTCGAACCAGATGCCCAGCGACGCCAGTGCCGCGGCCTCGTGCTGCGACAGCAGGATCCGCTGCTCCTCGCTCATCCGCTTCCACATCGGCGTGTCGTAGAGCGACACCAGCTCCGGCGGCCAGAACCACTTGCCCTCCTCGAAGGGCGCGTCCCAGTCCAGCTCCTTGTCCGGGTCGAAGGAGTGCTTCGCGGACGAGACGAGCAGCCGTTCGGCCACCTGCTCGCGGTCCTTGAGCAGGCCGAGCGCGTCCCGCAGTCCGTCGACCGCGTCCGCTTCCGTCAGGGTCGTCATGGCTCCCTCACCTCGTTACCGGGGGGTACATCGTCGTCCGCTCTTATGAGACCGCTTGTCAGCAAGGCGGTCAATCCCCTGCACACGACTTGTCGACCCCGCGGCCACACCCCGACACCGGGCCGCACCGGGCCGCTCAGAGTCCGAGCACCGCCCGCATCACCGCCTTGGCGATCGGCGCCGCGTCCCCGCCGCCGCTGATGTCGGACCGCTCGGCCGCCGCGTCCTCCACCACGACCGCCACCGCGACCTTCGGCTCCATGTCGGTGTCCGCCTGCGCCCAGGACACGAACCAGGCGTACGGCACCCCGGCGTTGCCGATGCCGTGCTGCGCGGTGCCGGTCTTGCCGCCGACCGTGGCGCCGCGGATCGCCGCGTTGGTGCCGGTGCCCTCCCGGACCACGTCGACCATGAGCTCCTTCATCCGGACGGCCGTCGAGGGGCTCATCACCTGCCGCACCGGCCCCGCACCGCCCGTGTCGACCGTCTCGCCGGTCCGCCGCACGGTCCGGTCCACGAGATACGGCGGCCGGGCCAGCCCCCCGTTCGCCACCGCCGCCGCGACCATCGCCATCTGCAGCGGGGTGGCGCGGGTGTTGTACTGCCCGATCGACGACAGCGCCAGCTGCGCCTTGTCCACGTGCGTGTCGAAGGTGCTCGGCGCGGTGGCGAAGGGGATCCGCTGCCGCGTGTCGTTGAAGCCGAACGCCTGGGCCGTCGACGTCATGTCCGCCACCCCCACGTCCACGCCCAGCTTCGCGAAGACCGTGTTGCAGGACCACTCGAAGGCCGCCCGCAGCGAGGCGTCCCCGCAGCCGTCCCCCTCGTTGGTCAGCCGGGTCCTGGTGCCCGGCAGCCGGTAGGGGTCGGGGGAGTCGGTCGGCGCGTCCAGGTCGGTGACCACCCCCGCGTCCAGCGCGGCCGCCGCGGTGACCACCTTGAAGGTGGAGCCCGGCGGATACGTCTGCCGTACCGCGCGGTTGAGCATCGGCTTCTCCGGGTCGTCGTTGAGACGTGCCCAGGCCGAGGTCACCGCCTCGCTGTTGCCGGACAGTTCGGAGGGGTCGTACGACGGGGTGGAGACCAGGGCGAGGATCCGGCCGGTCTCCGGTTCGATCGCGGCGACCGCGCCCTTGCGTCCGTCGAGGCTCCGGTAGGCGGCCTCCTGGGCCTCCCGGTTCAGTGTCGTCACCACGTCACCGCCGGGGTTCTGCGCCCGGCTGACGTCGTTCCACAGCGGGAACGGCGACAGCAGCGGGTCGGTGCCGGAGAGCAGGCCGTCCTCGGCGTGCTCCAGGAACGCCGTGCCGTACTGCTGGGAGGCGAAGCCGGTCACCGGGGCGTACAACGGCCCCTGCGGGTACGTGCGTTCGTAGCGCAGTTGCTCCCCGGTGTCCCGGGAGCCGGTGACCGGCACGCCGCCGACCAGGATGTCGCCGCGGGGGATGCTGTAACGGGCGATGGCGGTACGGCGGTTGGCGGGATTGCCGTCGTAGGCATGGGCCCGGACGACCTGGACGCGGGCCGCGTTGACGAGGAGGGCGAACAGCAGCAGGGCGCAGAAGGCGCGGGCCCGCCTGATGTACGCGGCGGTCCCCTGGCGCCGGCTCATGGGGCCACCTGCCCGTCGTACTGGCTGCGGGCCGAGTCGCTCACCCGGATCAGCAGGGCCACGATCGCCCAGTTGGTGACGACCGAGGAGCCGCCCTGGGCGAGGAACGGCATCGCCATGCCGGTGAGCGGGATCAGCCCGGTCACCCCGCCCGCGATCACGAACACCTGGAGGGCGACGATCGAGGCCAGCCCGATGGCGAGCAGCCGGCCGAAGGGGTCGCGCAGGGCGAGGCCGGCCCGGTAGCCGCGCTCGACGAGCAGGCCGTAGAGGATGAAGATCGCGGACAGCCCGGCGAGGCCCAGTTCCTCGCCCGCCGTGGCCAGGATGAAGTCCGACTTCGCCGCGAAGCCGATGAGGACGGAGTGGCCGAGGCCCAGCCCCGAGCCGAGGATGCCGCCGGCCGCGAACGCGAAGAGCGACTGGGCGAGTTGGTTGGGACCCTGGCCGGCGTCGATCGACGCGAACGGATGCAGCCAGTCCTCGATACGGCCGTGCACATGCGGTTCGAGAGGGCCGACGGCCACGGCCCCGAACGCGGCGAGCACCAGGCCGACGGCGATCCAGCCGGTGCGCCCGGTGGCGACGTACAGCATGACGACGAAGAGCCCGAAGAAGAGCAGGGATGTGCCCAGGTCGCGTTCCAGGATCAGCACCCCGACGCTCACCAGCCAGATCGTGACGATCGGACCGAGCACCCGGCCCGTCGGGAACTGCATGAACCACAGCCGGCGGCCCGCGTACGCGAGCGCGTTGCGGTTGGCCGCGAGATACGCGGCGAAGAACACCGCCAGCAGCACCTTCGCGAACTCGCTGGGCTGGATGGAGAATCCGGCGATCCGGATCCAGATCCGCGCGCCGTTGACGGCCGGGAAGAGGATCGGGAGGAGCAGCAGGACGAGCGCGGCGGCCACGCAGACGTAGGCGTAGCGCTGCAGGACCCGGTGGTCGCGCAGTATCAGCACGACCATGATGAACAGGCCGACGCCCAGCGTGGACCAGACGAGTTGGGCGGGGGCCGCGTGGTCGCCGGGGGTCGCCAGGTCCAGCCGGTAGATCAGGACCAGGCCGAGTCCGTTGAGCAGCACGCCGATCGGGAGCGGCAGCGGATCGGCGTACGGTGCGCGCAGGCGTACGGCGAGATGGGCGACGAGCGCGAGGACGCCGAGGCCGGCGCCGTAACCGACGGCACCGGGCGGGACGGTACCGGTCCTTGCCAGGCCCACCGCGCAGTAGCCGTACACGGAGAGCAGGACGGCCAGCACGATCAGGGCGAGTTCGATGCCGCGGCGCCGGGGGAGACGTACGGCGGAGGTGGGGGACTCGGGCGCCGCCAGGGTGGTTCCGGCCTTGGTCATGTCCGGAACTTACCTAAATGGAGGGAGTTGGGTCTCGTGTGACTGGCGCCAGCGTGGCGTGCGTCCGGCGATGTGGGGGCTGCACTGGTCCCACCTGAAGGGGCGCGGGGAACTGCGCGACAAGCCCCCACCGGCCCGCAGCCGCGTGACGCACCTCCGCCACTCCTACGGAAGCGTCAGAACCGCCACGGCCCCCCCATCCACCGCGTTCGCGAACGACAGCCGCGCACCCAGCACCTCCGCCTGCCCCACCGCGATCGTCAGCCCCAGCCCGTGCCCCTTGGCCCCGCCCTCCGTCCGGAACCGCTGCGGGCCGTGGGTGACCAGGTACTCGGGGAACCCGCCCCCGTGATCGCGCACGGTGACCTCTTTCCCCTCCACCGTCAGCACCACCGGCGCACGCCCGTGCCGGTGCGCGTTGGCCACCAGATTCCCCAGCACCCGTTCCAGCCGCCGCCGGTCGGTCTCCACCCACACGTCCCGGACGACCTTCACCTCGGTCTCCGTCCCGGACGCCCGCACCACCCGTTCGGCCAGCGCGCCCAGCGCCTCCGCGTCGGTCTCCAGCCGCTCCCGGCCCGTGTCCAGACGGGAGATCTCCAGCAGGTCCTCGGTGAGCGTGCGCAGCGCGGCGACCCGGTCCCGCACCAGTTCCGTCGGCCGTCCCGGAGGCAGCAGCTCCGCCGCCGCGTGCAGCCCCGTCAGCGGCGTCCGCAGCTCGTGCGCCACGTCCGCCGTGAACCGCTGCTCGCTCAGCAGCTTGTCCTGCAGCGACGCGGCCATCCCGTCCAGCGCCGCGGCGACCGCGGCCACCTCGTCCTGCGGCCGGGTCGGATCCTTCGTACGGGGGTCGTCGACCCGCGCGTCCAGGTCCCCGGCGCTGATCCGCCGGGCCACCTGCGCGGTGCCCTGCAGCCGCCGGGTCACCCGGGTCACCGCGAACGCGCCGACCAGCAGCGTCGTCCCGATCGCCAGCGCCGACGACCAGAGGATGGAGTGGTCGAGCGCGGAGATGGTGTGGGCCTGCTGGGAGTAGTCGACGGCCACCGCCAGCACCCGGTCGCGGTCGGCCGGGCCGGCCGCCCACATCGTGGGGCGGCCGTAGTCGTCGGAGACCATCGTGCCGCGGTCCCCGGCCAGCGCCAGCGCCCGCAGCGCCGACGGCAGCCCCCGCGGATCGATCCTGGCCTCCGGCAGCAGCGTGTCCCCGGCCTCGAAGTCGCTCGTCGCCTCCGCGAGCCGGGACAGCGCCTGGTTGCGGGCCTGCGCGACGGTCTGGTCGGTCACCGACACATGCACCAGCACGCCGAGCAGGGCGGCCAGCGCACAGCACATCACCGTGATGAACGCGGCCGACTTCGCCGCGAGTGTCCCGGCCCAGTGGGGGAGCCTCATCGCTTGCTCGCAACGGGTGCCGGGGTACGGGAGTGGCGTGCCCTGCCGGTGCGCAGGAACTCGTCCCGGGTGAACACCATGGCCTTCTGGTCCGGGTCCCACGCCCAGGTCGTCCGATATTCATACCCGGTGATCCCGGCCGGCGAGCGCACGATCACGGCCCGTCCGGCCAGCTCCACGCCGATGATCGCGTCGTTGTCGTCCAGCACCTGCACCAGCCTGTGCTTCTCGACGGTGTACACCCGCAGCGCGGTCTGGTTCGTCGGATACAGCCGGAAGCCGAGTGTCAGATCGTCCTGCCCGCCCCCGGTCAGATCCCGGTAGTACGGCGTCAGCAGCGGACACCCGGCCCCGCCGCTCGCCCCGCACTCCGCCATCCGGGTCGCGGTCTCGTGGTACGCCCCCTTGGACCCGTAGTCCGCCGGGTCCGCGGCGATCTCCGCCCGTACGACGGCCACCGGGTCCACCTTCCGGATGTCGTCGCCGGGAACGGTGATGCCCTTGACGGTGTGCGAGCTGCCCTCGTCGTAGGGCCAGGCCGGGCTGGCCGCCGGCCGCAGATCGGGCCAGAGCTTCATGGGGCTGACCGCGGTCGGGGTCGCTCCGGCCGCGCGCAGCCCGCCGGAGTCGCCACAGCCCGCCACCACCGTCGCCAGCAGGGCGACGGCACCCGCGACGAGGGCGGTGCGGAAGGGACGACGGGCTGGCACGCTGCTCCTGGCTCGGGTGTACGGGGCCTCGGACGGACCCGGGACCTCGGACGGACCCGTACACCTTATTCGTGGATTAGTAAGGAAGTCCTTTTTGCACCTGAGGACGGACGGTGCAGGGGAGAGGCTACTCGGCCAGTTCCTCGAGGAGTCGGGCGGTGGACAGACCGGCCCGCAGATAGGCGACGAACAGCTCGTTGTGCAGCGCCCAGGGCGAGCGCCGGGCCCGCACCAGCCGGATCGCCTCCTCGGCCGTACGCCCCTGATGGACGAGTGCCTGCGCGACCACCAGCCCCGACCGGTTGTACCCGCTGTAGCAGCGCACCAGCACCGACCGCCCGGCGTCCAGGGCCTCGCTCGCCGCCCTGGCCAGCCGTATCACCCCGGCCAGCTGCGTACCGTCCAGCGGCCCGTCGGGAATCGGCCACACATGGTGCTCGACATCCGGATCGGGCCCGTGCCCGGGCAGCCGCAGCAGACTCTGCACGAGATCGAACTCGTCCCGCACCACGGCGGCCTCCAGCTGCCCCGAGAGCCCCCGGAACTCATGGCCGCCCATCCACAGCCCGGGCAGCACCTCGCTCCACGGACTGTCCGGCGGCGGCACCTCGTACTGCTTCCCACGGATCCGCACCGGCGCCTCCCCGTTGCGCGCGCCAACCCCTGTCAAAGGTAGCCGGGTTCTTGCCCCTGGAGCACCCCGCCTGTTCCCATGGTCGAGGGGTGATGACGCTATGAGCGGACTGCGCGTCGTGCCGACCTGGCGCCACGGCCAGGAGCGGCTGTACGTCTGTCTCACGGACGGAAGGAACGTCGCCTGGTACGACCGTGAGGCGGGCCGGGTCAACCTGCTCAGCGAGGAGCGGCTGGACGACGTACTCGAAACCCTGCGGCCGTTCCTGACCGGCCCGGTCACGGTCGGCCCGCCGCCGGTGCCCACGCCCGCCGAACTGGCGCGGCTGTCCCTGCACCCCGACGACGACCTGGCGCCCAACCGCCCCGGCGAGGCCCTGCTGATCGCCCTCGACCGGGACCCCGGCCCGGCCCACCGGCTCCGCCCCGACCCGCGCCGCCGCGCCCTGACCGCCGAACAGACCGTCGGCGAGGCGCTGGACCGCCTGGACGGCGCGGGCTGGCACGCGCTGCACTCCGTCCCGCTCCCCGGCGGCGACCGTCTCCACCACCTGCTGATCGGCCCCGGCGGCATCTTCTGCTTCCACTCGCTCTACGCCCGCAAGCAGAAGGTTCTGGTCGCCGACCCGATGGTCACCCTGGGCCGCCACGACCCCCAGCCGGTCCTGCGCCGCCTGCGCGCGGACGCCGACCGGGCCTCGTACGCCCTCACGGCCGAGGTCCACCCCGTCCTGACCCTGACCGACCCGGCGGACATCATGGTGCGGACCGCGCCCCGGGAGGTCCGTGTCCTCCGCGACCGGGACCTGGGCACCCTGTCCCGGCTGGGCGGGGTCCTCAAGCCGGCGGACGTCGAGGCGCTGCATGCGATGGCACGGGACCGCAACACGTGGGGGAGGGTGTGACCGGGGGGTGCAACCGGGGGAGGGCGTGACCACTTCGCGGGCCGGCCCTCACGGCAGCCGCGCGGCCGGCCCTCACGGCAGGGGTGCCGCCCGCCCTCACGGCAGCGGTGCCGCCCGCCCCGCGTCCAGCAGCGGCGCCAGCAGATCCCCTTGGTCCTGGACGCGCGGCGCGATGTCCCCCGCCCGGAACGCCAGCCGCGCCGGCGCCCGGCACTGTGCGACCTCCTCCCAGGTCACCGGCGCCGACACCAGCGGCTCCCGCCGCGCCCGCAGCGTGTAGGGCGTGGCCGTCGTCTTCCGTGCCGCGTTCTGGCTCCAGTCCACGAACACCTTCCCCGGCCGCAGACTCCGTGTCATCCGGTGCACCACCAGCCGCGGCATCGCCCGCTCCGCCGCCACGGCCAACTCCTTCGCGTACTCGCTCACCCGCTCGCCGGTCGCCCCCCGCACCGCCGCCAGCAGATGCAGCCCCTTCGACCCCGACGTCTTGGCGTACGCCGCGATCCCGTCCGCGGCCAGCCGCTCCCGCAGCCACAGCGCCACCTCGCAGCACTGCACCACCGTCGCCGGCGCCCCCGGATCCAGGTCGAAGACGATCCGGTCGGCCTCGTCGGGCGCCCCCACCAGCCACTGGTGCGTATGGAACTCGGCGACCAGATTCGCCGCCCACATCAGGCTCGCGAGGTCCTGCACGAGCACCATCCGCGCCGGCCCCTCCGACCGGCGCACCTCGGCGGTCGTGACCCACTCGGGCGTACCCGGCGGCACGTTCTTGGTGAAGAACACCTGGCCCTCCGGCCCGTCCGGATACCGCAGGAAGGACACCGGCCGGTCCCGCAGATGCGGCAGCAGGACGCCGGCCGTCGTCGCGTAGTAGTGCAGCAGCTCGCCCTTGGTGAACCCGGTCGCCGGATACAGCACCTTCTCCAGGTTGCTGAGCGCGACCCTTCGCCCGTCCACCTCTGTGATCGGCGTCATACGATGACAATCTCATACATACCCATACGGTCCGGACGGAGGGGAACCGCACGTGCGATCCATCTGGAACGGCGCGATCTCCTTCGGTCTCGTCAGCATCCCGATCAAGCTGGTGAACGCCACGGAGAGCCACTCGATCTCCTTCCGCCAGGTCCACGCGGAGGACAACGGCCGCATCCGCTACCGCAAGTTCTGCGAGCTGGAGGACCGCGAGGTCACCCAGTCGGAGATCGGCAAGGGGTACGAGGACGCCGACGGCACGATCGTCCCGATCACCGACGAGGACCTGTCCCACCTGCCCATCCCCACCGCCCGCACGATCGAGATCGTCGCCTTCGTCCCGGCCGACCGGATCGACCCGCTCCAGATGGAATCGGCGTACTACCTGGCCGCGAGCGGCGCGCCCGCGGCGAAGCCGTACACCCTCCTCAGGGAGGCCCTGAAACGCAGCAAAAAGGTGGCCATCGCCAAGTACGCGCTGCGCGGCCGTGAACGCCTGGGCATGCTCCGGGTGGTCGGCGACGCCATCGCCATGCACGGCCTGCTCTGGCCGGACGAGGTCCGCGCCCCCGAGGGCGTCGCCCCCGACGTCGACGTCACGGTCCGCGACAAGGAGCTCGACCTCGCGGACGCCCTGATGGACACCCTGGGCGAGGTCGACCTGAAGGACCTGCACGACGAGTACCGGGAGGCGCTGGAGGAGGTCATCGCGGCCAAGGCGGCCGGCGAGACCCCACCGGAGGCCCCGTCCCCGGCACCGGGCGGCAAGGTCCTCGACCTGATGGCGGCCCTGGAGAAGAGCGTCCGCGCGGCGAAGGAGTCGAGGGGCGAGGAGGCGGAGGTGACTCCGCTGCCGAGCAAGAAGGCGACGGCGAAGAAGACGGCGACCTCGAAGAAGACGACGGCGAAGAAGACCGCGAGCAAGGCGGCCACTTCGAAGAAGACGACAGCCAAGAAGACGACGGCGAAAAAGACAGCACCCCGCAAACGCCCCGCATGACAGCGCGCCCCTTCAGGGGCGCGGGGAACTGCGCGACCAGCCCCCACCGGCCCGCAGCCGACCGACAACCTGCGGACGCGCACCACTCCCGACCCGCCGACCATGAAAGACGTGTCGACACCCCCGGCTGCTGCCGCTACCGCGCACGCCGTGGGTTCGCCGGCTCGACCCGCACGACGATGGACTTCGTGACCGGCGTCTTGCTGGTCTCCGCCGTGGCGTCCAGCGCGGCCAGCACGTTGGTCTCCGGGTAGTACGCGGCCGCACAGCCGCGCGGTGTCGGATACCGCACCACCCGGAACCCGGACGCCCGCCGCTCACCGTCCGGATGGACACTGACGAGGTCGACCAGGTCGCCGTTCCGCAGCCCCAGTTCCCGGATGTCCTCCCGGCTCAGGAAGACCACGCGCCGCCCGCCCCTGATCCCCCGGTACCGGTCGTCGAGGCCGTAGACCGTGGTGTTGAACTGGTCGTGCGAGCGTACGGTCGTGAGCAGCAGATGCCCCGGCGGGACATCCACCCCGGTCGGCGGGTTGACGGTGAAGTGGGCCCTGCCGGTCGCCGTCGGGAAGGTGCGGGAGTCGCGGGGCGGCCGGGGCAGCATGAACCCGCCCGGCTGCCGTACCCGCTCCTCGAAGGCGTGGAAGCCCGGGACGACATGCTCGATATGACGGCGGATCAGGGTGTAGTCGTCGCGCATGGCGTGCCAGCCGAGGCCGTCGCCGAAGAGTTCGTGCCCCAGATCGGCGATGATCGCGACCTCGCTGCGCAGCTGCGGTGAACCGGGCGCGAGCCGGCCGCGGGAGGCGTGCACCATCGCCATCGTGTCCTCGACGGTGACGAACTGCTCGCCGCTCGCCTGCCGGTCGCGCTCCGTGCGGCCGAGGCAGGGCAGGAGCAGCGCCTCCCTGCCGTGACACAGGTGGGACCGGTTGAGCTTGGTGGCGATGTGGACGGTGAGGGCGCAGTTGGCCAGCGCCGCCTCGGTGACGTTCGTGTCGGGCGTGGCCGCGGCGAAGTTGCCGCCGAGGCCGACGAAGACGTCGATCCTGCCGTCGCGCATGGCCCGGATCGAGTCGACGGTGGCCAGTCCGTGGGCGCGCGGCGGCTCGAACCCGAACTCGTCGCGCAGTCGGTCCAGGAACGCGTCGGGCATCCGCTCCCAGATGCCCATGGTGCGGTCGCCCTGGACGTTGCTGTGCCCCCGGATCGGGGCCGGCCCGGTCCCCGGGCGTCCTACGTTCCCGCGCAACAGCAGAAAGTCGACGATCTCCCGGATCGTGGCGACCGCGTTGCGATGCTGGGTGAGCCCCATCGCCCAGCAGACGACGACCCGGTCGGCGGCGAGCACATCGTCCGCGCACTTCTCGATCCGGCGCCGGGACAGCCCGCTCAGCGCCTCGATCCGCGACCAGTCCAGGCTCCGCCAGGCGGCCGCGGCCTCCTCGAACCCGTCGCAGTACCGCTCGATGAAGTCGCGGTCGAGCACGGTCCCGGGCCGCGCGTCCTCCCGCTCGACGAGCACCCGGTTGAGCCCCGCGAACAGCGCCAGGTCGCCGTTGACGCGCACCGGCAGATACCGGTCGGCGAGCCGGGTCCCCCGCCCGACCAGCCCTTTCACGGTCTGCGGATTGCGGAACCGCCCGAACGCGGCCTCCGGCAGCGGATTCGCGGCGATGATCCGCGCACCCCGCTGCTTGGCCTCCTCCAGCGCGGTGAGCATCCGGGGATGGCAGGTCCCGGGGTTCTGCCCGACGATCATGATCAGATCGGCGTGCTCGGTGATGTCGTCGTACGAGATGAGCCCCTTGCCGACGCCGAGCGTCTCGGTGAGCGCGGCTCCGCTCGACTCGTGGCACATGTTCGAGCAGTCCGGCAGGTTGTTCATCCCGAGCCGCCGCGCCAGCAGCTGGTACAGGAACGCGGCCTCATTGCTCGTACGACCGCTGGTGTAGAACACGGCCCGGTTCGGATCGGCCAGCCCGCGCAGCCGCTCGGCGACGATCGCGAGGGCGTCCTTCCAGGTGATGGGCGTGTAGTGAGTGGAGTCCGGTGCGAGATACATCGGCTGGGTCAGCCGCCCCTGGGCCTCCAGCCAGTGCCCGTCCCGCTCCCGCAGCTCGCTCATGGAGTGCGCGGCGAAGAAGGCGGCGTCGACCCGTTTACGGGTGGCCTCCCAGGCGACGGCCTTCACCCCGTTCTCGCAGAACTCCGCGGTCTTCCGGTGTCCGGGGTCGGGATCTCCCCAGGCGCAGCTGGGGCAGTCGAACCCGTCGGCCTGGTTCAAGGACAACAGCGTCCGGACACTCCGCCCGGCCCCCATCTCCGCCAGCGAATACCGCGCGGATTCGGTGATGCTGTGAATCCCCACGGTGGACGACTCGGGCCCGGACCCGGTAGGCGCAGGCTCGCCGGACTGCTCGGCCATGACTGCCTCTTTTCACGCTTCCGGCCTTGCTTTCGAGTTTCCACCCGGAGAACGCCTACGCGCTGCCGAGGCCCGCGCCGGGCATCCGTGAACTGCTGCATTGGCATGACCGGTGTCACCGGGGCGGGGGACTGGAACGCCGCCTGTCGAGCCGGACCTCCCCTATGGGTGTGACGATCACACAAAGGTGACAAGGCGACTCCGGCCCGTCACCACACCTGGCAGGAGGGCCAATCGATGAACCGCACTCCCAAGTGTCTGCTCGGCGTCACCGCAGCGATGGTCATAGGCACGGCGGGCCTGCTCGGCACCGGTGCGGGTGCTGCCGGCGCCACAAGTGCCGCTGGAGCCGATGGGACCACTCGTGCCGCTGGAGCCGTTCGTGCAGCTCGAACCACTGGTGCTGTTGGAGCCACTGGCGCTGTTGGTGCCACCGGTGCTGTTGGTGCTGCCGGCAGCGGGCACTCCGGCAGGGCGCACGGCGCGCACTGCGACCGCGCCGAGCAGGACATGTGGAGCGGCGACCCCAGCCGCAACCTGACCGGCCACGGCTGCAGCATCGCGACGGAGCGGAACCGCTGGTTCGTCATCGAGATCGACACCCTCGTACGGAAGTACTACAAGGGGGACACCGCGGGCGGAGGGGTCACCCGGACCGAGACCCTGCACAACAGGACCGCCAGGTGCATGGGTCATATCGCCGACGACAAGTCGGTGAACTGGTTCGGATGCCCGCCCTCCTGACACCCCGGTGAGGGCTGTGACACCCGGGGTGTCACAGCCCTCGCTCATGGGCGCCCGGAACCGTCGTACACCGCGGGAAGTCCCGACACCGATCAGCATGCTGTGCCACGTACACAGCACGACCCTCGCGCCTGGCTGGGAAATTCCCCGAAGCGAGCCTGAGGCCGGGGTCACGGCAGGTGGTACGGATACTCCGCGCCCGCCGGGAGGGCAGTGGCGCGGAGGGGGGTATTCCCGTTATTCGCGTGACGGGTCCGGCTTGTTCGCGCGACCGGCCCGGCATGTCTCCGACAGGATGGGCGAATGTCGGAGCACATTGGATTCGCGCAATCTGCCTGACCGGGCGTCACGACCCATGCGGCGCACGGTGGTTGACTTCACATAGGGGGATGCAATGTCACGAAGTCACGTACGTGCCGCTTCTGTTGGCGCAGCCGGCGTACTGGCGGCCATAGCCGGTGTCACAGGGGCCGCCCCGGTCCGTGCTCAAGTCGGCCAGGACTCCGGCGGAAAGGACGTCGGCTACTTCGCGTACCAGCCGCTGGCCGAGCAGAACAGGATGGTCGGGTTCCTCTCCGACCGGCCGCTGCCGGAGAACGTGGTCACGCCGGTGTCCGGTCTCCCGTCCTCCGCGCGAAGACTGCTCGCGGGCCGGAGCGCGGTGACTCCGCAGACGGACACACCCCGCGGATACAAGCTCCGCAAGGGGAACACCCCCACGAACTACATCTACAAGTCCGCCGACGTGTATGCCATCGAGGCCGACTGCGACTCGGACGGCTGCCGTCCGGTACAGCAGGTCAAACTCGCGATCAAGGAGTACGTGCGAGGGCGGACGTCGAAGATCTGGGAGATCACCTTCTACGCGAGCCGCTATTCGGGCCCGTCCCATTTCCACATGGAGTACTACTACGAGTGCGGCGTCAACATCTCTGGCGCAAAAGACAAAACATGCTCGACCTGGAAGCACGACGGCGCACAGGGCCACGCGGGTCCGGCCACCGCCGTCAACAAGCAGTACATCGTGAAGAACTTCGGCAAGACGCCCGTGGTCACCAAGTTCCCCATGGTCAATCTCCTGGTGACCTTCAACGACGGTTCCGAGGCGATCGGTGACGACGGGAAACCCGGCGAGAAGTTCCGTGGCTGGGACGTCTGTGTCACCAAGACGACCACGAAGCTGTGCCACAGTACCGGCGACGGCAGTTGAGCGGATGACGGTGGAGGAGACCATGGCGAGCTGGACCGAGCTGCGGGAACTCCTCCGTCGCATGCCCAAACCCGCCGTGGAAGGACGCCATGTCTCCGTCCAGCCCCGCCGGGACGACGGACAGGGCTGGCCGCCCGCCAGCCCGGTCCGCCTGTCCGCGCGTTTCGCCTACCGGCCCCCGGGCGACTGGTTCCTCGATCACGGCGACGGGGACATCACCATCGGGGCGGGCGATCCCGCAGACGGGTCCCACGCCGAGGACTCGCCGAGTGGACTCGACTTCGGCCCGCAGTTCCCCTGGGATCTCGCCCCGTCCCCGGAACGCCTGATCACCTGCGCCGACAGCCCGGCGCTGGCGGAGGCCACCGCCTTGGCCGAGCCGACGAAGGTACGCCATCACGGGCGTGACGCCTGGGCGGTCACGGTCCGGACGCCGTCCCTGCCGTACCCGCTGCACGTGGTCGTCGACCCTACGGCCGGCATCCTTCTGTCGGCCGAGGTGGAAGAGGCCGGCTACCGCGAGGAACTGTTCGAACTGGCCTTCCCCGCACAGCTGCCGGACAGCCGTTTCGAGTGGAACGACGCCCTGGAAGCGGCCGAGAAAGCCCATCAGATCCGGCGCGACCAGATCGTCGCGTCCCATGGTGAACGGTCCTTGCCCCTCCCGGAGTTCTGGCCCGGCGGCCTCGACCACTTCGAGCCCAAAGCGTTCGACGGCGACCCAGCCACCGGCCTGCTCGCGATGGACTTGTACAACGACAACGCCCCGGCTGACACGCCGACCATGGCGGTGCTGATCCGGCAACGTCCGGACACCCCGTTCTTCGAACCCGGCTGGGTCTCGGACCCGGAAGCGTTCGTGCACCACTGGGAGGACAGCACCTGGCAGTGGACCCTCGCCTTGTGGGGCCGACCGCTGGCCCCCGAAGAGCTCGACCGCGTCATCAACTCCATGCCGAGGGACTGAGGACACCGATTCGCACCGGTTCCGACCGCGTCCTTGCTGGAAATCACTGCATGGACGACGAATCGATCTGTGGTGGACCCGGAACGGCACGGGGGCGGTTGCCGACTTGTTTCCCGCCGCGCCCCGTGGTTCTCCACGGGATCTGGCCCACATCTGGCACGTCCGTCCGGTGCGCCCCCTGCTGTCGGCCGGGCGCGTGGGTTCTGGTCCTACGGTCCGGTTCCGGCATCTCGACCACCGGCCGGCGTTCCGCAGCCGGGTGCCTGCTGGACGGCAACCGGCTCCACGTCATCGGCCTTGCTTCTGTTGCTTACGACGCAACCCAACGGCACCGGCGACGGCGGTGAAGAGAGTTCCGCCCACTGTCACAGGGAGGTCGGAGGCGAAGGGCCTCAGCGGGGGGTGTTCAAGAAGGGCTCGGCCGAACACGATCCCGATCAGGGCGCCTGTCAGTGTGATCGCCCACAGGAGCAGTACAAGTAACCATGTGCTCCGGGTGCTCAGCCAAAGAGTCATTGGATCATCATGCCCCCGACGCACCGCCGACCACAGCCCGCTCGCGCCGGGTCGCCGGTTCGGTAGAACGCTTACGTGGGTTGTCGCCGAGCTGGGGAGTGTCTTCGGATCGGGCACGTGAGGGACACAGAGCTTCTTCATCCCGAAGCAAATCGGGGGTGCCGGGCATGTGCGCGAGGCTCCTTGCACGGGCGCCGACGCCGGCGCTGGATGTCGGCGTCGGCGTCGGCGGATGGCGGCTTGTGCCGCCGTCCGTTACTGACCGGTGCCGCACCTGTACAGGGCCTGGGTGCCGGCGACGTCCGTGCCGCCGTAGGTGGAGGCAGGGACGGGGGTGCAGGTGGACTGGACCCAGCTGGTGATCTGCGTCGTGGCCGTGCTCGCTGACGTCGTCCCGCTTCCGCCGCCGAAGAAGGCGCCCATGCCACGACCGCCACCCACCAGGACGTAGTGCAGCTTGCCGGAAGCCACGAGCTGTCGGAACTGCGCCTCGGTCGGGAAGGGCACCCGGCCGCTGAACCCGCCGAGCGGCAGGACGCGGGCGCCGGTGGCGAGGATGTACGGGGAGGCGGAGTTCCACCCCGTGGTCGCGAACACGTACTCGGCCGAGCCTTGGTGGGCGGTGGTGTAGTGCAGCAACTTTCGCTGGGATGCGGTGAGTTCACCGCTAGCATCCATGCCACCGAACCCGCCGAACCCGGCGCCGCCGCCCCGGCCGACGGCTGCCGTCGCCGCCCCGGCGCGAGCCGTGCCGTCGCCCCAGAGCACTTGGCCGCGCCGACCGCTCGCCGATGTCACCGAACCGTGGCCGCGGTTCGTGCCGGACGGGCCGACCGCGCCCATGCCGGTGCTGCCGTACGCCGGGTTGAAGACCTGCACCGCCCACGCGCCCGGCGCGATCAGCACCGCCGCCAGGGCCGCGGCCAGCCCGGCGAGGGCGAGTCGGCCGCCGGTCGGGGTGCGCGTGGGGCGAGCCGGCGCCAGCAGGGCGACGGCGGTGAGCCCCAGCACGCCCACCAGGGGCGCCAGCCACGGCAGGAACGACGAGAACTGCCCCGCGAGGTACGCGCTCCAGGCCGCCGTCGCCGCCACCGCACCCGGCAGCACCCAGGCCCGACGACCGCCGGCCCGGTGGGCACGCCACATCTGCACGACGCCGCCGCCGGTGAGCGCGGCGAGCGGGACCGCGATCACGCCCATGTAGTACGTGTGGCCGCCGACGCTGCCCGCGCTGAAGACCAGGAAGTACGTGGCCAGCCAGGTCCCCCACATCAGGAATCCACCGCGGATGCCGTCGGTGCGCGGCCGGCCGCGCCGCCACAGCAGACCGCAGATGACGGAGATCGCGGCGATCGGGTAGAGCCAGCCGGTCTGCGAGGCGAGCGACGTGCCGAACATCTTCGACCAACCGTTCTGATCACCCCCGCCCCCGCCGCCGCCCTGCCGTGCGACAGCGGCCTGCGCACCCGTGAACTGCCCGTTCTGTACACCGGCCGTGCCGAGACGGCGATGGGCGTAGCTGCCGGAGCCGGACGAGGTGCCGAGACCGCGGTGCGTGCTGTCGGCACCGCCGGCCTGACCGCCTGTCCGTCCGCTCGCCTGGCTGCCGGCCTGGCCGCCGGCCTGACCGCTCAACCCGCCAGTGGTCCGCTCTCCGCGGTGGCCGCCTCCGCCACCCTGCGTCGCACTCACGCTGCCGGTGGAGGCCGCGCTGATGCCGAGCGAGGAGAAGCGGTTCAGAAAGTTGTAGCCGACCACCATGCTGAACGCGGAGTTGTTGGTGGTGCCGTCCACATAGGGCCGGTCCTTGGCCGGGGTGAGGGTGACAGCGAGCATCCAGGACACCGACACGGCGGTCATCACCGCGGCGGCCACGCCGAGGTGCGCCAGCCGCTTGCGCAGCGTGACGGGCGCCGTCACCAGATAGACCAGAGCGAGCGCGGGAAGCACCGCCCACGCCTCCAGCATCTTGGCCTGGAAGCCGACACCGACCCAGACGCCACAGGCCACCAGCGGGCGCAGCCGGCCGTCCCGGGCGGCACGCTGGGCGGCCTCGGCGGCCAGCAATACGCACAGGGTGAAGGCGGGGTCCTCGACCGCGGTACGGAAAAGCCCCACGGCCACCGGCGTCACCAGGAACGCCGTGTCGGCGATCAGCGCCGCGTTCACTCCGGCCCAACGGCGCACCAGCCGGTGCAGCACCAGCAGGCTCGCCACCCCCTCAAGGACCTGGGGCAGCGTCAGCGCCCACGGGTGGAATCCGAAGATCCGCGCCGACAGCGCCTGGGGCCACAGGAATCCCGGCAATTTGTCGAGAGTGATGGAATTCCCCGGGTCGAAAGAGCCGAAGAAGAAAGCCTTCCAGCTCTCGGTCATGCTCCGGGCGGCGTTCGCATAGAACGTGTGGTACTGGCTGTGGTCGATCCCCCAGACGTAGAGCACGGCGGCCAGCACCGTAATGAACAGCAGCGCAGGGCGTGCGTACGCGGGCTGATCCACAGGAGACTTCCACGGCGCGCGGCGACCGGCACGCACCGGTGCGGTCGGGTGGAGAACAGTCGTAGCCATGCACAGCAGTGTTCGATACGACTGACGCTCGCCACGCCGGTTTGCCCCGGTTCTAGAAAATTCTCATGAGACTCAGGAAGTGCCTTTAATGAGCCCTGACAGGATTTCAAACCATGTAGAGGAGTTCATTACCTGTCGCATAAATTCGCTGCGGATTCCCATTGCGCAGGTGGGACTCGTGGTCGGGTGCTGTCACGTTGTCGGATGTGTCATCTCGGCGCGGTGGCCGGTGGCCGGCATCGGGTGACGGCGGGGTCGGAAGTGGAGCGAGATGCCGCTGAACGCGGCCAGGTACCGCTGCCCCGGCATCGTCCGGTCACTGCCCCGTGCTCTACATCGCCCTCGGTCAGTTGGCCGCCGGGAGAGAGCTGGACGCGTACGAGGTGACGGAGGAGCGTGCCGAGGCGGCGCTGAGCATCGGCCAGGGCGAGCGCGAGGCACGGCGCACCATCGCCTCCGGCCTACGAGCAGAAGCCCATCGCTCCTGGACGGTCTACACCTCTACTCCGTGCTCACCGACCCCGAGACGGCCCCCTCCTTTCCTGGCCGGGAGGCCGTCAGGTCGGCAAGCGGAGGGGTATGACCTCGCCCTCCTTTCCGGCATGCCGGAGGGTGGCAGATTCTGCGGCACGATGGCTGTGCAGGATCCGGGCGATGATCGTCACGCCGAGGGCGAGGTCGTCACGGATCAGGAGGTCGAGGTGGTCTTGCACGTGGACGTAACCGCCGCCCTCTGGCCGTGACATGCTGCCGCCGACTTCTGCTCGGCCGAGACCGGCTTCCTGGAGGGCGGTGCTGAGCTCCTCAGCGACCAACTGGCCGAAGCGCCACGGACGTTCCGCCACGGGAAGGGTGAGGGACAGCCGCCAGGATTCGCTGTCGGCCAGCGGGCTCGGGCCGAACCAGCGGGGCATGAGTTCGCCCTGCGGCAGGCTGCTCAGGGTTTCGACCGCCCAGCAGGCCTCTGCCCGGTGACCGGGTTGCGCGACCGCGCGCATCAGGACGGGATGGGTGTACCCGACTGCGGTCAGCGCGTCGGCCAGCGCGGCCAGGTGTTCGTATCCGTCGGGCGCGGTGCAGCGGTCGAGGGCCTGCCGTACTCCCGGAGCCCCGAGTACGCGGTCTCCGGCCGCTGTATCGATGCGCTCTCGGGCCCGGGCGAGCAGCGCTGACCACCCAGCGAACGGAAAGTCCTCCGAGTCTGGCGCACGGAGGGAGTACAGCGGCAGACCGTCGCCATGGTGGTCGCCGAGGTACTGGTCGACGGCCCGGTGACCGTCGGCCCGGCTTGTCCATGCAACCCCGGTGCCGCGCAGATCCCGCAGATCGAACCAGTCGCGTGTCTCCGCCCGCACCCCGCCTTCGCCGTCCCCGGGCCGCATCAGCCCGAACGCCGCGTCCACCAGCGGCGTGACCCCGTCCAGGTCGTCCCCATCGGCAAGGAACGCGAAGCGGCACAGCAACGCCAGCATCGGCCCGGGATGCCGCAGCTCCGGGTCGTGCAGGGCGACCGCCCGGCACAGCAGGTCCAGCTCCGGCCATGGCATCACATGCGGGTGGAAGTGGGCCTGGTCGTCCCAGCCGACCGTCACCGCCTCCGGAAGGCCCGGGGCGGCCAGGGCGAGATCGACGTACTCCAGCGCGAGCGTCAGGTCGAGGACCAGCGCGAAACCGCCACCCAGCTGAAATCGGGCCACATGCGATTCCTGGTCCTCAGCGTCCTCGTCGTAGACGTCGGGTGCGTCGTCGTCGAAGAGGTACACCGGCCAGAAGTCCGGCTCGGCCATACGGGCCGTCAGCGCGTCATCGAGTGGCATGCGGTCACGCTAAACCGCTCCACTGACGTTGCGCACCGAGCACAAACTGAGAGCTTCGCACCCAGAAGCTCCTGGAACGGGGGGTGAGCGATCTGAGCGTCACAGATCAGCGGAGGACTTCCCAAGACTGCATAGGCATTGTGTCGGAGGTCCGTCGCGTGCATCGCAGATAGTGCGCGAACACTGAGAGGCAACGAGAGAGGGCGGGAACCAGTGCGACTGACTCCCACCCTCTTCCGTCGGCATCCGCCCTGGTCAAATGCGAGTTTCGGCATGTGCCCAGGCGGGTGCCCCGGCGGGATTCGAACCCGCGCACACGGCTCCGGAGGCCAAGGTGAGCTGATGACGCGGTTGGCCCGGTGACCTGCGGCGGAAGGGGACGAATGGGGCCTGTTTCGAATCGGTGAGGATCTTTCTGGATGGTGCCTGCTCTAGACCGCCATCATGCCGTGGCTGACGGCGGCTCTTAGGACTCCCATATCGGATCGTGCGTGTCCGGTCGACCATGGAGCCGACGGGGCACTGGCCCTGGAACATCCAGGCGACGCCGTGCGATCTCAGTGAACGACTTACGCTGATCCTCCACCGCGTCGCGCAGCGCAAACCACTGATCTGGCGCCGACGTACGTCGGGTCAGTGTCAAATGAGCCATCCAGATTTGCTCGTCGATCGCGTGAGCGGCATCGGCTATGCCGTGGTCCGCAACCAGACTCACCATGGCCAAGGCGTCGTTCCAGGGACGCCAGTCGACATTGGAGACGCTGACCGGCGATCCTGCCGCGTCCCGAGCGAGGCGGGCTAGAGCAACGAGGACGGCGGCAGACTCCCGAAGGATCTCCGCGCACGCATCTGTTTGTCGGTCCCAAGACCGTTGCACACGTTGTGTCCGGCTGCTGACGTAGGCGCCGGCAACGACCCCGAGCAACGTGGTGAGCACGGCACTACCCGCAGTGACAACGGTGCTCAAGTCGGCATTCACAGCGCATAGTTACCCCGTTTTCGCCGACGCTACGGAAGCACGGGGCTTCGTGCCGGCCTTGGTGCAGTTGCGCGGCAGTAGGTAGGAAGCCTTCAGGCTTCGCGGCCGGACTCATGGCTTCTGGGTCTTCATCGCATGGTGAGAAGTCCGTCCTGGCTGGTAGACCGGAGGGGCCAAGGTCTCGAACTCTGCTGAGTGCAGTGGAAGTTAGGGAAGAACAGGAGTCCGATCTGGGGGCCGGATCATAGGATCCACGCATGCCGAGAGGGGTTGGAAGTTCGACAGGGGCACAAGACGGGGCGCGCCCCGTTCGTTTGGGGCCCTTGGACGGCAGGTGGGAGCGGCCTGCAGCCGGAGTGGCCGGGATCCTGTTCGCCGGGGCCGGAGCGGTCGCGGTCTTCATCTCGAAGAACCAGGCAGGCAGCGCCACCTTGGTCGTGGTCGGAGCTCTGTTTCTGCTGATGGCCGTCAGTGGCCGCACTATCGAAAGCGTGCGAATCGGCGACTGGGAGTTCACATTGTCGGAATTGCGCAGGCAGGCGGCCGAACAAGCTCATTCCGGGCTGACCGATCAGGCCCAGGCCATGTTGAACGTCCTCAAGAAACTCGACCCAGCGGCAGACCGGGACCCAGCGGTTCGCGCCGTGGAGATCACCGTGTTCGAGAACCGGGTCCTCGATGCCATCGAGGCCGCACGGTCCGAAGGTGAGCAGATGGAGCGCTACCCCAACAGCGGGCTGGGCGAGCCACTCGCCGTCCTCGTGGCGCAGCCCGATGGCATCAGAATCGGTGCCTTCGCCGCGTATGCCCTGGACGACTCCGGCCACATATCGGCAGCAGCTTCGGACAGCTTCGTACGACGCGCGCGAGAGGTGGACTGCGCCGCCTACCTCTTCGTCAACGGCACACTCCACCAGGAAGACCTTGCTCGCCTGGCCGAGGGTATTCAGCGGAACGGTGGCCGGCCCGTGGGCATCGAGACCTGGGTGTCCATCGAGCAACCCGCGCCCCTACGCCCCGCCATTGACCGTCTGCTCGCCCGGGTTCGCGGTCCGCAGGACGAGAGGGTGACGATCCCCGGACAGTGATCGAGTGACGGTCCGGCAGCACAGCCACCACATATCGCGGGCAGTGCAGGGAACCGTCGAGCCGACCGCGGTGGATGGTGGGCTTGCCGACCGCGGTCAGTAACGGCGGCTAACCACATGAGTCGCATACGCCCGTCGCAGGAAGCTGAACGAAGCAGCGGTCGCAGACTCGTAGGGACTTCTCAATGCGTTCGCGCCGGCGCTCGATGGCGGCCTGATACCTGGGGGCAAGCGCGGGGACGCCACCGTCGGGCGGCAGGGTTGCTCCGAAGCGGCGGTAGCAAGCAAGTCGTGCGTCAGCGGCATGCTGCTCTCGCTCCAACACGTCCTCCACCGGCGGTTCTCCGGCGACTTCCAGGACTTCTCGGTAGCCGGTGCCCACCATGCCGTCGTCGCTGTGAACCACGAGTGCCGTCAGCGGCGGATCGCCACGGCGGTGCGCTTCGTGGACCACTCTGCCGAGGGTGGCGCCGATCCAGTGGTGCAGGCGGACTTTGGTACGGAAACCCGTTCTGTCCTGGATCTTCTCGGCCAGCTCCTTGTACGTGATCACGGCGTGGTACGTGCCTGCTACACCCACAAGGATGGTGTACGCCTCAGTGGCCCAAGCGTCGCGAATCTCCTGCGGTGTGGGCGTGGCAGTACCAGCCTCACACTCAAGCTCACCCTGTGTCATCCCCACCCCGTGATGCCTCGTTGAACGGCGCCTCGGCCGCATTTTCCTCCGAAGAGGAGACAAGCCGCCATAGATCGCAACAGTCGTTATCGTTCGTGCGTCAGCGGTCGCGGGCGGCCGCGCGGCAGCGATCCCTTTCGGGTCGTGGGACCTAGTGCGCTGACCGCGAACGTCGGCCGGGTAGGGGTGTGTTGATCTCGGCTGTCGGCGGGATGCTGGTCTTTGCTGCCCGTTCGGGGAGGAGGCCAGCGATGGCGAAGCCGGTACGCGCCCGTCGGTTGACGGACGAGGAGGGACGCACTCTCCTGCGCATCGTGCGACGGGGCCGGCACAGCACGATCAAGGTCCGCCGCGAGGTGATCATCATGGCGTCGGCGTCGGGCAATACCAATGAGGTGATCGCCGCGCTGGTCGCCGCCGATCCCGACACCGTCCGGGACGTGATCCACGCGTTCAACGACCGCGGCCTTACCTGCCTGGACCCGAAATGGGCCGGCGGCCGTCCGCGTCGGATCACCACCGACGACGAGGCGTACATCGTCGACGTCGCCCAGAAGCGGCCCAAAAAGTTAGGCAGGCCGTTCACCCACTGGAGCCTGCGCAAGCTGTCCGACTACCTCAGCCATCCACCGGCCGGGGTGCGCCGGTGCGCCGGGTGACCATCGGCCGCGAGCGGCTGCGGGTGCTGCTGCACCGCCACCACATCACCTTCCAGCGCACCCGCACTTGGAAGGAAACCCACGACCCGGACGCCGACGCAAAACTCGACCGCATCGAGGAGGTCACCCGCCGCTTTCCCGACCGGTGCTTTCGCCTTCGACCAGTTCGGTCCGCTGTCCATCCGGCCCTGCCACGGCACCTGCTGGGCCAGGGCCAAACACCCCGACCGGCCGCCCGCGACCTACCACCGCACCCACGGCATCCGCTACTTCCACGGCTGCTACAGCCTCGGCCACGACACCCTGTGGGGTGTGGTCCGCACCCGCAAGGGCGCCGACCACACCCTGGCCGCCCTGAAGAGCATCCGCGCCGCCCGGCCCGACGGCGCCCCGATCTACGTGATCCTCGACAACTGGTCCGGGAACAAGACCAAGGGCATCCACACCTGGGCCGCCCGGCACAAGACCGAACTGTGCTTCACCCCGACCCAGGCGTCCTGGGCCAACCCGATCGAGCCGCACTTCGGGCCGCTGCGCGGCTTCGTCCTGGGCAACAGCGACCCGCCCAACCACCCCGCCCTCGCCCGCGACCTGCACGCCTACCTGCGCTGGCGCAACCAGCAGCGTCGCCACCCCAGCGTGCTGGAGGCCCAACGCCGAGAACGCGCCCGCATCCGATCCGAACGCCAGCACCGCTGGGGCCGACCCCACCGAACCGCCGCATGATCAACTGTCACTGAGCACCCTAGTTGGCCATTCTGATCACCACAGTTGGCCACACCGTCTGACCTGCCAGAGGCGCCCGCAGGACGGTTCAGGCCAGGGCCTGTCCGGGCGATCAAACTGCCCTGGCCTTCGAGTAGGGGCGCTATCCACGGGCAAGAGAGATAAGGGCTCCTGTCGGTGGACTCAGCCGTGAAGTGGTTTGCGGTAGCGGACATACTCGTTGCGGCGCCGGAACCCTACGTTCTCGTAGAGGTCGTAGGAGCGGTGGGGGTTCGCGGTTCCCGTGAACAAGCGGGCGGTCGCTGCTCCCTGTTCGCGGAGGCAGCGCAGCCCTTCCAGCAGCAGGCCCCGCCCAAGGCCCAGGCGCCTCCACTCCGCCTGGACGCTCAGTTCTTCGACTTCGCCCACAGTGCGGTCATGCCGGCGGATGGAGCACAGGACGACGCCGACCATCTGCCCTCCATGCCAGGCGGCCCTCCAGCAGGTCGCGTCCGCCTCGGCGAGGAAGTCCTGGAACGTCCAGGACGGGATAGATGCGGAATCCGCATATGAATCGACAACCGTCTTCCAGGCGGCGTGGTAGTCGCTTGGCTCGACGGAGCCCAAGGTGATGCCGGCCGACAGCTGTTTGCCGTGCTTGGGTAGCCGTCCCAGATCGGCCAATTCCAGCTCGACCACGCTGAAGACACGCTGGTAGCTGGCTCCGAGCAGCAGCGCCGTCGCGTCCTGCTCGGAGGTCATGGCGTTCGCGCCGAACACGGCCGTCTGCGCGGTTCCCTGCTGCCGGACAAGCTGGTGGACGCGGTGTTCGACCCAGCTCAGCATGGCCGAGCCGATGCCCCGGCCGCGATGCTCGGGCAGGAGATAGCCGCGGTGCCGGTACAGCCACGTCCCGTCCCGTTCCCGCCACCATCTGACCGTCGCGTAGCCAACGACGTCCCCGCGGTGCACGACCAGGACCTGGTTGTCTGAGGGGTCGACCAGTTGAGCGGAGGATTCCGCGATTTCGGCCGCCGTCGGGAGTCCCTCGACAACCGACTGGGCGTCGATCCGATCCCGCGCCACGCAGCCCAGCCGCACAGCGGCCATGGCGCGATGGTCTTCGTGGCCGCGATACGGCCGGAAGACGTAGCCAGCAGGAGGTTCCACCGGCTCACGGCCGCGGCCGTCGTCCACCTCCACCTCGAAAGCCTCCCATCACGTCGGACATGTGGGTTTCACCGTTCAGTGAGCGTAGGCCGTGCCGGACATACACCAGACCTCGTTTTCCGCAGCATGACCGTCACCTTCCCGGAATGATCAGCTCATGGCCGTTCTCTCCCGCCCCGAGCCGCTGTCCGACGATATCCTCATCTGGGCTGCTCAGCCTGGTGACGAGGACACCGTGCTCGACCTGCTGGCCGAGGCCGCTGCATGGCTACAGGGCCGCGGCATCGCACAATGGCCCGCACGCTTCCCGACCAGTTCCGTGCGCGGGCAGATTGCAGCGGGAGAAGCACTTCTGGTGGGGCAGCCCTCACATCCGGTCGCCACGGTCGCCGTTGCCGACCACGGCGCCGAACTGTGGGGGGCCGACACCGAACCGGCCTACTACACCTCCCGGCTGGCGGTCGCACGACGCGTGAGCGATGCCCACCTCGGCTACCGCATCATCGACTGGGTGGCCCTCAAGGCTGCCGAACACGGTCGGCGATACGTGCGCCTGGCCACGGCCAGCAACAACCCAGTGCTGCGACACTGCTACGAACGAGCAGGCTTCCAGCACGTCGCCGATCCACCACAAGCGCGCTGGCCAACGAGCCTCTACCAGCGGCAAGTCGGCGCCAATGGTCGAAGCTGAGCACCGATGTGGCCAACTGAAGCGCGCAGTGGCCACCTAGCGTGCCCAGTCACCTCAACCCACCCGGCGCACGTTCGCGGTCAACGCACTAGGTCGGCTTCACTGTGAGTCCGTCCGAAGTTAGGCTGCTGAACGCGCCGTGACCTGGCTCGAAGCCCTTCGAGATCAACACGCTGTCATAGCGTGATCACTGGCGAACGGCTGCACCCGACCGCATCTGCCTGCACAAACAACAAGACCCCGCACTCAGTGAACACACTGATGGCGGGGTCTTTAGGCACCTTACTCAAGGTGCCCCCGGCAGGATTCGAACCTGCGCACACGGCTCCGGAGGGCATGCCCGAGTCTGGGGGTACATAGCCACTGACCTGCTGGTTCTTCTCCGGGGCAACTGGCTAGTGGCGATCTCTATCGCATACCTTGCGCAAGCCTCGCGACCGGAGCGGACACGAAGCATCGGCCGCGGGCAAGAGTCCGTACGCTCACCGAGATTCTGCGGTGTCTCGATCAGCGGTCCATCTGCCAGGAAGCGTCGAGACGCCGGCAGCTGGCGAGACGTCTCCCGCCACCGGTAACTTTTGGTCTTCCGGTCGAGGGACTGTAGAGCCACCTGAGAGGTTGGGGGCCTTGATGGATCCACAGATAGCTGCCTTTGCGGGCACCGCTGGTACAACGATTGTCACGCTCATGGCCACGGATGCCTGGCAGCGCACACGTGATGGAGTCGTAGCTATCTGGCGGCGGGTGTCCCCAGAGAGGGCCGACAGCGTAGCCGGTGAGCTCGATCAGACGCGCGAGGACCTGCTGGTAGCCCAGAGCGGCGAGGACTCGCAGACAGAGACCGAGCTTCGAGCGGAATGGCAAGGCAGAGTCCGGCGGTTGCTACTTGCTGATCCGAGCATTGCAGAGGAGTTGCGCGCGCTGCTGGACGAACTGGCGCCGCACGATAAAACGAGCAATAGCGTCGTTCAGATGCACGCTCAGGCGACGGGAAATGGGCGTGTTTACCAGGCCGGCCGTGACCAGCACATTAAAGAATCATGAGTGATTCCGAAAGGTATGTGTCACTTGACGCGCAAGCCTCAGGGCAGTCGCGAAATTACCAAGCGGGGCGTGACCTTTATGTTAATGAAAGCGGTAACCCTGCTGTTCCACCAACGGTCATCCCCCTAAGTCAAACGGGGCGCATGCACGGTGATTTCGTAGGACGCGATGGAGAGATCGAACGCATTTTTGCTCACCTTCAGCCGCAAGGCGAGGGTGCCAGCGTCAGCAGTGTCCTAGTGCTATCAGGGCTCGGCGGCATTGGGAAGACGGAGCTTGCGACCCGGGCTGCTCGTTTAGCTGTGGATCAGAACCGCTTCCCCGGTGGTGCCGTATCCGTTGACCTTCGTGGTTATGAAGCGTTATCTGATCTTTCTGTGTATCCGCACCAGGTATATTCACCGCTACTCAAAGCGCTGGGGGTCGATGCAATAGATCCCATGCCTGAGAATGTCGGGCCACAGTTCCATGCCGAGCTGGAGAAGCGGGCGGGCGCAAAGCTACCCGTTTTGATCCTCTTGGATAATGCTCGTGATCCGGAGCAGGTTCTTTCGCTCATCCCCGACTCGCACATTCATAGAGTAATCGTAACGTCCCGCAATGCAATCGCACCTCTGCTCCCTGGGGCGATTAATGTTCGACTCGACGTGCTCTCACCTGAAGATGCGGTAAGCCTGATCAAGGTAAAAGCGAGAAGAGAGCTTCCCCTGGCGAGCGGGCTTGACTTGGCGAAACTCTGCGGCCACTTGCCTTTGGCGCTAAGTGTCGTCGGTGCCATCTTGGCGTCTGACCCAGAATTGAGCGTAGCCGAATTGTCGGGTGAGCTTACTCAGGAAGAGCAGCGACTGGAGGGCCTAGAACACGAAAATGTTGCCGTTCGTGCGGCCTTCGAGCGATCCTATGTTCGACTGAATGAGTTCCATGCAGCTGCATTCAGGTCGCTCGCGCTTGCTCCAGGTACTGACATTTCGGTAGAGGTAGCAGCTCTCTTGCTCGACAATCAGGAGCTGAAGGCCAGGCGCGCCCTCCGGCATCTCCTTAACTGTCACCTGGTCGAGGCGGGTCATGGCCCGGGCAGGTGGAGGATGCATGATCTGGTCCGACTCTATGCGGCCGAACAGGCCCAGAGGATAGACAGCAAGGAGTCGCGTGATGCTGCTCAGGTGAGAGCCGTATCCTACCTTTCAGATCGGGCTGAGCTTGCGGCTGAATGGACCAATGGGCACCCGCGGAATCAGTCGTCTTATGGATTTGGGGACCGTTCTGCTGCCATGGAGTGGCTCGCTGCCGAGGCGTCAAACTTGGTTGCCAGTGCCGAGGTTGCTGCAGAGTTGGAAGCATTCGACAAGAGTGCAGACTTGTCTTCATCGGTTGTGCCGTACTTGATTAATGTAGCGGACTTTTCTTCCTCTCTGTCTGTTCTTTCTATCGGGATAGAGGCTGCGAAAAGAAGCGAAGACCGATCGCGTCTCGCTGGCGCTTACAATAATCTCGGTATCACGTACACCTCTATGAGGAAACACCGGGATGCGGTGCGATGGTTTAACAAGTCGGTAGCTATTGCGCGCTCTCTGGGTGATCGTGGCGCCGAGGCGAAGGCGCTCATTAACCTAAGCGGTGCATTGAGGGATTTGGTTGGTGTTGAGGCCGGCATGGAACCCTTGGAAAGGGCCATGAGGCTCGGCGGTGGCGAAAGTGAAGGTTTCGGCCTCACTAATGCGGGGATCGCCCTTCGTGAATCGGGCAGATTTCAAGAGGCCGAGAAAGTGCTACGGCAAGCCCTTGCAATCCATGCTCGAAAGGGTGCCAGGAAAGCGGAAGCGTCAACGCTGGCTCAGCTCGGAACGGCGATAATGCAGCGGGCGACGCGGGAGCTCACCCCCGCCCTCCTTCAAGAAGGGGCAAATTATCTGGGCGCAGCGATTGCTGCCTATCGAGATGTAAGGGATCGCCAGGGGGAAGCGATGTGTTTCCTCAATCTTGGAAATGCATTTTCTTTGGCGGCTAACCTCAAGTCGGCCCTTGAGCATTATCAATCTGCCCTGGAGCTGTCTCGTGAAGCGGGAGATAGTCACGGAGAGGGGATGATCATGGCTGCCATCGGGCTGGCGTTGGTCACGCGTGGAGAAAAGAAGCGCGGGCGGTCTGCTCTAAAAGAGGCTCAGCGCCTTCTTGAGCCCTTCCATGAGCCTGGGCGCAAGCAATTGATTGCCAAGCATCTCCAGGATCATGATGGGTAGGGGGATCGAGCGTGCCCTTGCTCGACGCTTGGCCCGGAGGGGAGGTGGTTAGGGATTCAGTATTTAGGCAGGGTGTGGCTGACGGCCTCAACCTCTGTCACGTGCCTGTGGGATCCTTGGCATGCACGCTGGAACGAAGCGAGAGGAGCCGAAGTGCCGGAAGCCAGTCCGCGTGGAACCTACCTGGTCATTGCGGAGGCGCTGCGAAACGAGATCGAAGAGGGAGAGGGCATCGACACCCTGCCCTCGGAGGCCGACCTGATGCGTTCGCATGGCGTCGGCCGGAACACGATCCGTCGCGCCCTCAAGGTTCTTGAAACCGACGGTCTGGTTGAGTCGGCTCCCGGGATCGGTTGGCGTGTCGCTCGGGGTGGCGATCGTCGGTCTCTTGCCGAGCGGATGACCGACGTGATCGCGGAGGACTCGCTCTCAGTAGGCGACGTCTACCCGTCCGAAGCGAAGCTGTGCGAGAGGTTCGGGGCCTCCCGTACCGCTGTACGCCGTGTCCTTGCCCAGATGGAGGGAAACGGCCTGATCGCCACCGTTCATGGCAAGGGGCGAACTGTGCGCGCTCTCCCGACGCCCACCGTCCGGCCGTAGTCTTGGCGGCCATGGGACTTTCTGAGTGGGCGTACTCGCTCTCCGAATCGTTGCTGTCCGATCCGCTCCCGCGCCGGTGGGCGCACTCGCTGGGGGTTGCCAAGCGCGCTCGCTCCTTGAGCCCGATCATGGGTGATGATGCCGAGTTGCTGGAAGCCGCCGCGGTGCTGCATGACATCGGGTACTCGCCGGCCATCGCCACGACGGGCTTTCACCCGCTGGACGGTGCGCGGTTCCTTCGAGAGCAGGAGAAGGCAGACGAGCGGGTCGTTCGTCTCGTGGCTCACCACTCCTGCGCCCTGCTGGAAGCCGAGGAACGCGGGCTGAGGCAGGAGCTTGAAGGAGAGTTCGAGCTAGAGCGTCCGGACCTGGTCGACGCTCTGCTCTTCTGCGACATGACGACGACGCCCGACGGAACGCAGACCACCTCGACCGAGCGGCTGGACGAGATCGTGCAGCGGTACGGCCCGGACACGATCGTCGGGCGGTTCATCCAGCGCGCGGCACCCGAGATCCACGCGGCGGCGAAGCGTGTTGAGAGCCGGTTGGTGCAGATCTCCGCCGACAGTCAGCCGATGTAGGGCTCTCGCCGCGAGTCGTCGAGACCGTGGCGGATGCGCAGCATCATCGACGGGTGAATGTCCAGCCCGTCAAGGTCCGTTGGGTCAACCCAGCGGACCTCTTTCGACTCGCTGCTCGTACGCAGAGAACCCCCGACGGGGTGGGCTCGGAAGCAGATGGAGAACTGTTGCCGGACCTCTCCGTCGTCGTACGCGAGCACGTGTTCAGGGTCGGTGTAGAGCCCCACGATGCTGTCGACTTCGACGTCGATGCCGGTCTCTTCCGCGACCTCACGGACGGCAGTGTCACCGATGCGTTCGCCGATATCGTGGCCACCGCCGGGCAGTGCCCACAGGTCGTTGTCCGTCTTGTGGATGAGTAGCAACCGCCCTGCGTCGTCTCGTACGACCGCGGTGACCGAGGGCACCACCGAGTTGGCGTGAGGAGCGTTCGGGTCGCGGAAATAGTCGATGCGGCTCATCAGGCAGTGCCTTCCCAATCGGCAGGTGAAGAGATCGGGCGGGCCGATTCCCAGACCTTCTCAACGCTCTCAGCGTAGGCGTCGAAGAGTTCACCGCCGGGCACGCGTTGCAGGTGCAGCACGGGTGCCATGTAGGCGCCGACGCCGTAGAGGTGCCCGTTAGCCAGCATCTCGTCATCGGCCCGGTAGATGGAGTTGTAGAGGGTCGTACTGTGCAACCGGAACTCCACCCCGGGGAGACCGAAGAGCGGGCTGTAGTTGATGAGGGCGTTCCGGATCTTGCCTGCCATCGCCCCGCCGATACCTTCGTCCTCGCCGCGCATCGCCACGGCCGGCGACGCCGGCTCTCCCAGGATGAAGCGGATGGGCACTCCGTCGGCTGACTTCTCTTTCACGATGCGGTGGAACGATGCGTCTTCCGTGAGCCAGAACCCGGAGTACACCAACAGGTCAAACTGACGGGTCGCCTTGGAGTAGAGGTTCGTCCAGAGGTTTTGCATCACGACGGATCGGTGTGGATAGAGCCTGACCAACTCCGCGTTGCCGGCGGCCGCGACCTCAGCTGACGTGCGCTCGTCCGGCCACAGGTACGACACCTCGCACCTCAACAGCGATGCTGTTGCGAACTGGAAGCGGCGGTATGGCTTGCGCTCAGGTTCGTTGATCCATCGCTCGACCGTCTTGGCCGCGACCCCGAGTCGTTCAGCGACCTCATCGAGCGTCAGGCCCAAGTCCACTATCGCGCCGCGCAGTCGCTCGTTCGCCATGCCAACCTCCGACTTCCTGGGACGACTTGGTTCGACTTCACGGTAGCTAAGAACGACCTGAGCCGCGCAACCGCGAAGTCGAACGTCGTCGCTGCCGACGCCAGTCTGTAGGTACATCGAGCGCGAGGGTTTCGCAGACCTCCATCAGCCGAAGGGCTTGACGGGGCGAACCTCCCTCTGCAAGATGAGGAACACGTAATACATGTTCCTCTCGTTCGGATCGCGTCAGCGAACCGAACGGGCGCACGACCAGGAGCCCCGCATCGGACGGGGGGAGGCGACCCGGCGCCTTGGCATTCACCGGAGGGCTTAGACCGAAAGGTCACGTCTCCATACGCCTACTTCGAGGCTGGACAGCTCTACCTGACACGGGAGCGCGGTCGCGATGAAGGAGACAACGCACTACCTCACCTCACCGCTGGGCTCTGGCACGGCGGCCGGTTGCCTCCGCTGCTCGTCTCGTACGAGCAGCGCTGAGGGGAGCCGGGATCGACTCTGACCCCGCCGCCACGCCCCGCGAAACGGTCGCCTCTCGCCAAGGACCGCGACCGCTGCCGCTTCACGTCCCTCGACACCAGGAGAAGAACCGTGAATCAGCGCGACCTCGACAACATCGCCCACCGCATCGGGTTGGCCGCCATGGAGTTCGCTCCCGGTCACCGGCCGACGGCCGCTCAGACCGCCGATGCCGCTTCGATCCTCCGCGGCATGCTTCAGACGGCCGAGACCTACGGCGTGACGTTCGCGGACTTCGACGCCGTCGCCCACTTCGCCCGGCTGGCCATTCAGCTCGTCCAGTCCCGCGACGAGAGCCGGTGACCACCGTGGACGCTGCCACCTTCGCCGCTGTGTTCATCGCCCTGTACGTCGCCCACAGCGTGGGCGACCACTGGGTACAGACCTCCCACCAGTCCGCGCACAAGGGCCGCCCCGGCTGGATCGGCCGCCTCGCCGACGCTCGGCACGTCGCCACCTTGACCGCCACCAAGGTCGCTGTCTTGTTGTCGGTCGCCTGGCTGCTGGACCTGCGTCTGTCCGTGCTCGGCACGGTCGCTGGGCTCGGCATCGACGCGGTCACGCACTGGTGGGCCGACCGGCGCAGCACGCTCGCGTGGCTGGCCAAGGTGACCGGCAAGGGCGAGTTCTACCGGCTCGGCGCCCCGCGCGCCGGCCACGACGACAACCCGCACATCGGGACCGGCGCCTACGCGCTTGACCAGTCCTTCCACCATCTGTGGCTCCTGGTCGCCGCGCTCATCATCGCCACCGTCTGATCCCCGTACTGCCCCCGTCCGCGTCTGCGGCGGGGGGCTTGTCTTTCCGGGGTGGTCGCCTCTCGCCAAAGACCGCGACCGCCCCGGCATCCCTTCGATGCCAGGAGAACTTCCATGCGTACGTACATCGGCCGCCAACAGGCCATCTCTGCTGCCGACTTCGCGGAACTCGCGCTTGGTACCCCGGTTGAGCTGTGGCTCGGGGTCGAGGGAGAGACGGACGAGGAGCGCGCCGCCCGCGAGGACGCGGCGCGCGACATCCTCGCCGACAACCCGCACTTTCCCGACGACCTGGTCCGCATCGCCGCGCAGGTCATCGAGGAGAACCCGGACCTGTTCGATGTCATCCCTCTGGTCCGCCCCGCCCGCCAGCGCACGGCACGCAAGGGGGCTGCGGCATGAGTGAGCTGCTGTTTGTCGCTGCGGCCGGACTGCCGATGGCGGCCGGATGGTCGCTGCATGCGCTGCGCCTGCGCCGCCGTATCGAGACCGCCCGGCGTGACCCGCTGACCGGTCTGTTCACCCGCGACGCGTTCGCGGAGCGCGCCATGAAGGTGTTGGCGGGCGGTCCCAGCGCGGTCTACGTCGTTGACCTCGACAGGTTCAAGGAGATCAACGACACCTACGGGCACGCTGCCGGAGACGCGGTTATCGCGGCCACCGGCCGGCGGCTCGCGGAATGGGCCGACATCAACGCGGGCACCGTGGTGCGCCTGGGGGGTGACGAGTTCGCCGCGGTCGCTCGCGTCTTCAGTCGCGCTGATCTGTCGTGGACGTTGGGCGAGTTGACCCGCGCCATCGGGCAGCCGGTCACGGTCGACGGCCGCCCTCTCACGGTGGGCGCCTCCGTTGGCGCGGTCGCCTACGACCCCCGCGCCGACGACGTGGACCTGTCCACGCTGGTGCGGTTGGCCGATGAGCAGATGTACGCGGCCAAGAACTCCGGCGCCGACTGGCTGACCGCTCTGGACCTCACCCCGCAAGTAGAGACGTTCAACAACCGCCGCGTCGGTCGCCCCGGCACGGCCGGCGGAACGGAGGCAGCGGCATGACGACCGCCCCCGAGACACCCGCGTCCGGAGTGCCGCCGCTGACCCGCCCGGAACTGGGACTCGCCGGAATCGGCGCGCTCGCCGCCGCTGCGGTCGGCGCGCTGGGACTGATCTCCTCCTTCGACGCGGTCTCCGCTGCCGCGGCGAGTTGGGGCTTTGCCTCGCCGTGGATGCTGCCAGTCGGTATCGACGTGGCCATCCCGGTGTTCACCGTGGCCAACCTGCTGCTGATCCGCATGGATATGGCGCTCGCGTGGGTGCGGTTCGTGCCCTGGGCGCTCACCCTCATCACCTGCGGGCTGAACATCGCGGCCGGACACTCCCTGTCGGCCAAGGTCGCGCACGGCACCATGCCGCTGCTGTGGGTGGTCTTTTCCGAGATCGGCGCGCACGTCTACGCCGTACGGATCGGCGCTGCCACCGGCCGCCGTATGGAGAAGATCCGGTTCTCCCGCTGGCTACTCGCCTTCCCCTCCACCTTCGCGCTCTGGCGCCGCATGACGCTGTGGGAGGTCACCTCCTACAGCGAGGCACTGGCGCGGGAGAAGGAGCGGCAGTTGGCTCGCGCAGATCTGCGTGAGCAGTACGGCCGCAAGTGGCGGTCCAAGACCCCGCGCCGCGAACGCGTGATGCTGCGCATGGGTGACCTCGCCCCCGCCATCGAAGAGACCACCCCCGCGCCGCCCCCGGTGGCCACGCCGGCGCCCCCGGCCGATGCCAAGCCGCGTCCGCGCCGCCGGACTCCCGCCAAGGGAAAGGCCAAGGCACAGCGCACCTTCGAGGAGCTGCTGACCGAGGCACGCACGGTCACCGCACCGTGGCCGGACGCGGAGTTGACCGCAGACCGCATCCGCACCGAAGTGCACTGCTCGGCTACCAACGCACGCACGCTGCGCGACGCATTGAAGTCCGAGCGCGCCGACGACCGCCCGCTGCACTCCGTCGACGAGGCGGAGAGCGAGGAGTCCGAGGCTGAGGCCGCCTGATGCCCGCGGCATTCGGCAAGTGCTACGACCCCTCCGGCAGCCAGTACGGCATCCCCACCTACCCATGGCGCTACGCCCCCGACGGGCTCGCCACGCGCCGCCAACTGCGTGCCCGTGGCTTACGTCCGGGCGGTCAGCCGATCGCGGCTCAGGTGCTGCGCCCGCGCTACCGGCGCGGCTCGCTGATCGCCTACCTCTACCGCGTCGACCGCGCCAAGCCGGTGCGGCCGATGACGCTCGGCAAGCGGGACGCGCTGGCCAAGGCGATGCGGGCCCGCCGTACCTGCCCGTCCTGCCGCATGGACGCGGGATACGTCATCCCCACCTCGCTCGGCATGTGCGTGCCCTGCGCCTACCCCGAGGAACAGCGCGCCGCGTGACCTACAGGATGTCCACGAAGTCCATCACAGCCTCAAGGATTCGGTTCCTGCGGCGGTGCGCCTTGCTGCAAAAACGCCGCCTGCGCCAGCGACTTCGTGGCTGCTCCACCGGCTGGCCGCACCAATTGCACGGCCGCGTCCTGAACTCAGATTCCCCCATGCCACCCCCGTAGCACCGCCGTGCGGGGGCCGTCCGCCCACCTCCTACAGCGACGGCCGGACCCCGCCTCTTTCCCTTGGAAGGGACATTCAGTGAAGCACCCCGACGACGAGAACGAACTCTTCCACCGACATGAAGCTGACATGGCCGCCGACTCCGGGGGCGAGGTGGTCGACCTCGACAAGGCACGGTCGGCCCGTACCGAGTCGGCCGACCCGACCACTCGACCCGACTCCGACCCGTCTGCCGACCCCGCGCCGGACCGGTCGGGTGCCGAGTCGGCCGATCCGACCGCCCGCCGGTTGGTCGACCTTCCGACCGCGAAGGCGACCGGTCCGGGCTACCTCGGTCGGCTGCTCGCCGCGCAGCGCCGTCCGGTCGTTCCGCTGTGGCTGAAGTCCGTGGCGGAACTTAAGACCGCAACCGGATGGGTGGCCCGCCACTACGCCCACTCGGCCGGCTATCACGCGCTTCGCTCCCCGGTCTACGCCGCACGGCTCACGCTTCAGGCGCCGTCCGGTGCCGCGAAGTTCGTGGGCGCCACCATGCGGTGGGTGGCCGACCGCGAGGGCGAGCCGGTCCGACTCGCAGCGGTCCGGCGCGAGGGCGCTGCCGAGTACCTGAAGCTGTCGCGACAGCGTGACGGACGGGTCCGACTCCGGACGCTGGTCGCCGTGCTCGCGATGTTCATCGGGCTCGGCTCCGCGCTCGCCATTTACGTCCTGGCCCCCGACTGGCTTCAGGCCCTGTCGGTCGGTGCGGTTGTTATGGCGCTCGGGGCCGCCGGCCGCAAGGCGGACGACCCGGTCATCCACCGCGCGGTGGAGCTCCCCAAGGCCGTCAAGCTCACCAGTGACATCGTGCTGCGCGCGCTCGGATCGCTCGGCATCCCCGCCATTAACCAGGCACAGGGCAAGGGCCGCGACGGGTTCGAGTTCACCGCCCCCATCACCCGCGACGGTCCGGGGTGGCGTGCGGAGGGCAACCTCCCCTACGGCGTCACGGTCACGGATGTCATCGAGCGGCGCGACCGGCTCGCCTCCGGTCTGCGTCGGCCGCTCGGCTGCGTATGGCCCGAGGCCGTGCCGAGCGAGCACACCGGGCACCTGGTGCTGTGGGTCGGCGACCAGGACATGTCGACCTCCCGCAAGCCCAAGTGGCCGCTGCTGACCAGTGGTTCGGTCAACCTGTTCAAGCCCGTCTCCTACGGCACCGACCAGCGCGGACGCTGGGTCGAAGTCACCCTGATGTACATCGCGGGCATCATCGGCGCCATCCCGCGCATGGGCAAAACCTTCCTGCTCCGTCTGCTCCTGCTCATCGCGGCGCTGGACCCGCGGGCGGAGCTGCACACCTACGACATGAAGGGCACCGGCGATCTGGACCCGGTCGGCAACGCCGTCTCGCACCGGCACGCCGCGGGCGACGATGACGACGCCATCGAGTACGCGCTCAACGACTTCCGGGCGCTGCGCGAGGAACTGCGCCGGCGTACCAAGGTGATCCGCTCGCTTCCGCGGGACATCTGCCCCGAGTCGAAGGTGACCAGCGAACTCGCCGACAAGCGCGCCCTTGGCCTGCACCCCATCGTGATCGGGGTGGACGAGTGCCAGGTGCTCTTCGAACACCCCAAGCACAAGGACGAGTTCGAGGAGATCGCAACCGACCTGGTCAAGCGCGGTCCGGCCACCGGCATCGTGCTGCTGCTCGCGACGCAGCGCCCGGACGCGAAGGCGCTGCCCACCGGGATTTCCGCGAACGCGTCGGCGCGCTGGTGCTTGAAGGTCATGGGCCAGCTGGAGAACGACATGGTGCTCGGCACGTCCGCATACAAGCGCGGGGTGCGGGCCACCATGTTCAGCTGGGGTGACAAGGGCATTCACTACTTCATCGGTGAAGGCTCCGACGCCCGGATCGTGGGCTCGGTCTACGTGGACGGCCCCGGCGCCGACAGCATCGCTGCCCGCGCCCGCACGGCGCGCGAGAAGGCCGGACTGCTCTCCGGGCACGCGCTCGGGGAAGAGCCGGAAGCCGTAGCGAGCGCGTACGACCTGCTCGCCGACATCCTCGCCGTGATCCCCGTCAAGGAGACCAAGGTGTGGTCGGAAACCGTCGTCGCGCGGCTCGCCGAACTGCGCCCTGAGGTCTACGACGGATGGGAGCCCGAGACCCTCGCCGCAGCGCTGAAGCCGCGGGGTCTGTCCACGATCCAGGTGGGCCGCCGGGTGGACGGCAAGGTCGTCAACCGGCGCGGTGTCGACCGCTCCCACATCACCGCAGCGATTGCGGAGCGTGACGGAAAGCGGGACGCGGGCTGACCACTGCGGGCCGCTAGCGCTAGCGGCACCTCCCGCTAGCGTTAGCGGCTCGCTTAGCGCCCCAAACAAGCCCTGATCAGGTCGCTAGCGCATAGCGACCCACCTGCGGAAACCCTGAAAACCGCCCCGGAGGGCCCGTCATGACCCCTGCCCTGCTCGCTATCACACTCCTGCTCAGTGTAACGCTGTGTTACATCGCGGTGTGTGCTGCCTCGCCGTTCGGCAACTGCCGCAAGTGCAACGGCTGGGGCTTCCAGATGAAGACCGACCGCAAGGGCCGCCAGAAGCGCGGCAAGGACTGCCGTCGCTGCAAGGCCACCGGCAAGCGCATACGCGTCGGCCGCTGGCTCTACAACCGCTGGGCCCGCATCTACCGCTCCGGCACCGGCTGAGGAGAAGACAGACGACCGCCCGCCATGAGACGGACCCCGCTCCGAGCAGGAGCTAGGTGGGCGCGGTCGCCGGTCAGCGCCCCGAACTTGCCAGCACCCGGGGCCCGCAGAGCGTATCCATCCATCCACCTCGCCCGAAAGCGAGTTTCCCCGTGATCCTCAGCATCTCCGCCGTCCTGCTGTTCGGTGCCGCGTCCACCCTCGCCGTCAAGACCAAGTCCGCCGGGGGCGGTTCGGCCATCGTGCTCTTCCTCTTCGGGTTCTTCGCCGCCGGGACCGGCGCGTACGAGCCCATCCACAACCTCGTGCAGGCGTCCGCCGTCGCCCTGTCCGCCCTCGGGAACTAGGGAGACAGCCCGTGAACGAACCCACCACCCACGGCCGCAACAGGCACTCGCCCGCGGCCGTGGAAGTCCACGTTCCCACCCCCATCACCCCCGCCGCCCGCACGGCGCCGCTCGCGGTCGTGCAGCCCGGCAGCATCGCGGCCGTGGCGAGTGTCGTCTTGCCGGACGGCCGCGTCGTCACCGGCTACGCCATCGAGCCCGCCAAGCCCGAACCGGTCGCCACCAAGCCGGCCGTCTCGCGTACGGCGGTGAACATCGCCCTCGGAGGCGTCGGGTTCGGCGCCGTGTGCGGCGGGCTGTTCCTGCTGACAACGTTCATCGCCGCGCTCGCCGCGCTGATTCACCAGCTCATCATTCTCGCCGCCGTCATCTTCGGCGGCTGGATCGCCGTGCAGGTCTTCAGCGCGAGCGGCCACCGCGGTGGCAACACCTTCCACATCCGCAAGGCCGTCTTCAAGCGCAACCACTTCAACGGCTGAACACCCCGATGGGAGAACCGTGTTCGAGATCCGTGTCATCTGCGACCCCGCCGAAACCGAACCGATCGTCGCCGCGCTGGACCGCACCTTCACGGTCGGCACCGTGAGCGTTTACCCCACCCGCGACCGCAAGCGGAACCGCCTCTACGCCCGCGCCGAGTCCAAGCCCACCGAGGCCGAGCCGGCCGAGTCCCCGCTCACTGCCGAGCAGGCGTACGCCAACGCTCCCAGCATCAACAGCGAGATCGGCTGGGCGGCTCGCACCCTCGCCGCCACCGAGTGCTTCACCGAGCTAGGGCGTGACTTCTACCTGCGCAAGGCAGCCCTGCTGGACCGCATCGCGCTCCTGGACGAGCCCGACATCCCGTATGGCGATGCCACCGCGGCCGCCGACGCGGCGGCCGTGTTCCTGCTGGACATGGACCAGCCGGGCCCGTTCCACGAACCGCGCACCTATGTCCGCCAGCAGTACGCGCACTCGCTCGCCGCCGAGAAGTAGCTGTGGCTGGGGCGGTCGCCTCTCGCCAAAGACCGCGACCGCCCCGGTTCTCCGTCCCTTCGACAGAAACAGGAGACCACCAGCATGACCCAACCCACCCCCATCAGGCGAGACGGCACCCGGCCGCGCCTGTTGGCGCTGTGCGCCGGCTACGGCGGACTCGAAGAGGCGATCCGTGCCGGGACCGGCGGTGCGCCGGTCGCGTTCGCGGAGAACGACCCGCACGCCGCAGCCGTGTTCGCCGCGCATCACCCCGGAGTGCCCAACCTCGGGGACATCACCGCCGTTGACTGGCACACCGTGCGCGACCAGGTCGCGCCGGACGTGATCGGCGCCGGCTTCCCCTGCCGCAACATCTCCAACGCTGGACGAAGGGACGGAATCAATGGGCTGTGGTCTCGGGTCTGGAAAAACGTCGCTCAGGCTGTGGGCGTCCTTCGACCGCGTCTCGTGTTCCTGGAAAACGTGGCGGCGCTCCGCTCGCGGGGGCTGGACGTCGTCGCCGCGGACCTGGCCGCGATCGGGTATGACGTCCGGTGGACATGTCTACGAGCTGGTGACCCCGAAATCGGCGCCCCGCACCCGCGGGACCGCTGGTTCGCAATTGGTCATCCCGCTGATGCCGACCCCCACCACCTCGGACGGCACTGGCGGCCCCGGAATCTCGCCCAAGCGCAAGGGTGGGATGAACCTGCGGACCGCCGTAACGAGGTTGCCGGCACCGCCGGAGGGGTGAACCTGTTCAGGGCTGATGGAACACCGTACGGAAATGGCTACGGGAGCACCCTGACGGACGCCGTCCGGCGTCTGTTGCCCACCCCAGCTGCCCGCGACTGGAAGTCGGGCGCCTCGAACCTGCTTGGCAGGAACGCTCGCCCGCTCAACGAGGTGGTCGTCAACCTGCTGCCCACCCCGAAGGCGTCCGACGGACCGCACGGCGGCCCGAACCAGCGCGACACCTCCGGGCGGTACTACCTGCCCGGTCAGGCCGTGCGGCTCGATGACCGGTGGGTGGCCAGTGACGGCACCGACTACGGGCCCGCCATCCGCCGGTGGGAGCACGTCACCGGCCGTGCGGCACCCTGCCCGACCGAGCCGGGCACCCGGGGCAATCGGCGCCTGTCGCCGGCGTTCGCGGAATGGCTCATGGGTCTTCCCGCCGGGTGGGTCACCGCCGTGCCCGACATCCCCCGCAAGGAACAGCTGAAGATCCTGGGCAACGGCGTGATCCCCCGACAGGCCCATCACGCCTACGGCCTGCTCTTGGGCGCCCACGTCCCCGCGCGCCCAGAAGGGAGGGCCGCCGCATGACCGCCACATGCTCCCACCTGAACACCGCGCTGGAACTCGCCGCGGTCGGCTTGCCGGTGCTGCCTCTGCTGGACGGGAAGGGGCCGTTCGGCAACTGCCGTGCGTGCGCCAAGAACGCGTGTGGCGGGCGGCCGAACATGAAGCGCGCGGGTGCCTGCCGATGCCCCGCCCCCTGCCACGCATGGGCTGCCGCCACCACCAGCCTGAACGTCGTCACCTCCCGTCTGTGGGTGGCGGCATGGGAGCGGGCCGTGTGCGTCGGCTACCACCCCGGAGGAGCGAGGCTGACCGTGGTCGACCTCGACAACGCTGCGGCCGTCTCCTGGGCCCGCGAGACCCTGCCCACCACCCGCACCGTGGCAACGACGCGCGGTGAGCACTGGATCTACAGGGGCGTCATGGGGTCGCACAACGCGGTCCGGGCAGGAGTCGATATCAAGTCCGCGATGTCGTACGCCCGTTGGCTCGGTCCGGGCGCCGGCCGCATGGCCGATCTGCCGTCGACCGTCCGCGCCCTGGTGGTGAAGGAAGAGACCACCCCCGCCCGCGGGGAGGTGGTCTCTTCCCTCCCCGTGGGCGCCACGTGGGACCGGACCGTTGCCGCCGGCTGCCGTCACACCGACGGCTACGTCCGCACCGGCCTGGAACGGGGCCTCACCCTCGTGCGCTCCCGCGTCGAATCCGGTGCCGGATCACAGGCGTTCGGCGTGGCCCGGTTCCTCGCCGCGCAGCACACCGAGTGCCCCGGTCCGTGCGGACTGGACGTGATCGGGGGAGAGATCGTGGCTGCGGCCGTCTCGGTCGGTGTCCCCGAGTCCTACGCCCATCGCGCGGTCACCAACGGCCTCAGCGCGGCCGAGAGGGGTGCCGCATGACCTATAAGCCCTTCAATTACCTGAAACAGCTTCAGAACGCCACACAAGCCGCCCTACGGGCCACTGTAGGCGACCGAAGGAACGTCGCCGAAGGCGTCCGCACTGCACTTGGTCCTGACCCACAGACCGGAGATCCCGTTGAAGGGAGGGCAGTCTCATGACCGCACAGCCTGTGGACCGCACCGACCTGTGGGCCGGACTGTCCACCCTGGAAGAGCCGCCCGCACCCGTGTGGGAGGAGCCCGTTCCCCTCACCGGACCCCGCAAGCTCGCCCCCTTCCCGATCGCCTCTCTTCCGGGGTGGCTGCGGGAGTTCGTGGCCGCGGTCGCCGAGGAGACACAGACCCCCGTCGACCTCGCCGGATGCATCGCGCTGTCCGTGCTCGCCACCGCGGCGGGCGGCAGGGCAGTGGTGCAGGTGCGCGGGCACTGGCGCGAGCCCACGAATCTCTACGTTGTCGTCTCGCTACCGCCCGCCAACCGGAAGTCTGCCGTGTTCGGCCTGCTCACTGACCCGCTGTACGAGGCAGAGCAGCAACTGCGCACGCTGACCCAACCGGCCATCGTGGAAGCCGAGATGACCGCCCGCCTCGCCAAGGAAGCGGCCGACAAGGCCACCGCCAAGGCGGCGTCGGCGAGTGCGGACGAGCGGGATCAGTTGGTGGCCACGGCGATCTCACTGGCGCAGACCGCGGAGAGCGTTAGCGTGCCGGCCAAACCGCAGTTGCTCGCTGACGACACCACCGCCGAGACGGTCACCTCCCGGATGGCCGAGCAGGGCGGCCGGATCTCCGTCATGTCCGCCGAGGGCGACATCTTCGACATCATCGCCGGACGCTACTCCGGCAAGCCCAACATGGGCGTCTTCCTCAAAGGCCATGCCGGAGACCGTCTCAAGGTCGACCGGCAGACCCGCGAGGAATACATCGAACACCCCGCCCTCACCATGGGGTTGTGTGTGCAGCCGCAGGTCTTGGACGACATCGGACGCCAGGACGGGTTCAAGGGCCGCGGCCTGCTAGGCAGGTTCCTCTACTCGGTTCCCGAGTCGCTGGTCGGCCGCCGCAAGATCGAGCCGGACCCCATTCCCGAGCAGGTAATGGAGACCTACCGGCGTCATGTCCTCGACCTGACGCTGTTCCTCGCCGAGTGGACCGATCCTGCTTTGATCCAGCTCACCCCCGAGGCGGTCGCCGCCCTGAAAGCCTTTCAGGGGCGGGTAGAGCCGATGCTGGAAGCCCGCGGCGGCATCATGGGGCAGATTGGCGACTGGGGAGGCAAGTTGGTCGGCGCCACCGCGCGCATGGCCGCCCTGCTCCACCTCGCCGAACACCTCACCAAAGGGCATACGGTGCCCGTGGCGGAAGCGACCATGCGCGATGCGATCGCGCTGGCCGAGTACTTCATCAGCCACAGTCTCGCCGCGTTCGACTCGATGGGCGCTGACCGCATTGTCGAGCGAGCCCGCACGGTGCTGGAAGTACTCCACACTCACGGATGGCGTGAGGTCAGCAAGCGGGACCTGATGGTGAAGCTCTCCCGCTCCGAGTTCCGCACCGCCAATGACCTCGATCCGGTCCTGGCCCTGCTGGAAGACCACGGCTACGTGCGCGCCCAAGCCGTCCAGCGCACCGGAGGACGCGGCCGGCCGCCCTCCCCGCGCTACCTCATCCACCCCCGCCTGACTGACCCGACCGCCTGAGCCCGCCCACAGAAACCACAGAATCACAGAAATACCCCCGGCAAGCCCCTGACCAGCACAGACAGCCCTGTCAGGGGCCCGCGGAGCGCTGCCACAGAAACCAACCGAGAAGCCACAGAAATAACCCGCCACCGGCCCCGCCGGTCCGGCCGCCTATTTCTGTGGAACTTTCCGCGATTTCTGTGGCAGCCCCCACCGCGCGGCATCGCCGCAGGTCAGCCCACCAATCCAGGGTTTCTGTGGTTTTCGTGGTTTCTGTGGCGGCTCTCGGCTGGTCCCACCACCTTCCCTTGCTCTCTCGCCCAAGGAGGAGTCGTGGCCAAGCCCCGCGACGAGATGCTGACCATCCCTGAAGTGATCGAAGAGATAGGCGTTCCGCGAGCGACCTTCTATCGCTGGCGGCAGTACAAGAAGGGCCCGAAGTCCATCAAGCTCCCGAACGGCGCGGTGCGAATCCGCAGGTCCGAACTGAGTCGGTGGCTCCAGACGCTGGAGGAGAGCGCGTGACGAAAGACACCGACAACGGGGCCGAGCAGAACAACCGCTCGGCCCCGGACGGGTTTTCGCTTGACGTGCGCCTGTGGAAAGTCGCCAAGGCGCAGAGCAAGACGCGTCCCTACCAACTCCGTTGGAAAGTCGGAGGAAAGGTCAGTAGTGCCACCTTCGCCACGGTGGCTCTCGCAGAGAGCCGCAGATCTGAACTGTGGCAGGCAATGCGCCGCGGCGAGGCATTCCGCATCGCCGACGGTCTGCCTGAATCCGAGGTACGGGCTGAGGCCACTGCGGAGCAAGTCCGTGAGGAACTTCCCTGGTTCGCATTCTGCCGCGAGTACATGGCGATGCGTTGGCCGACCGCTGCGGCCAAGACCCGTGAGGGGATCGCCGACGGGCTCGCAGCGGTGACGCTGGCCCTGGTGGAGCAGGAACAGACGATGCCGTCACCGGAAGAGCTGCGTCTTGCCTTCCGGTGGGCGGTCATTCCCAAGAACGCCGAACTTGACCCGCCGGAGGAACTTGAAGACGCCTACGGGTGGATCTCCAAGAAATCGCTTCTCGTCTCTTCGCTGGAAGACCCGAAGATTCTCCGCGATGTTCAGTATCGGATCTCCTTCAAACTGGATGGCACTCCCGCGGCGGGGGAGACCTCCCGTCGTCGGCGGCGCGCGCTCAATACGGCGGTTGAATACGCCATCGAGCGCAAGCTTCTGACGGAGAATCCACTCACCGCCCTCAAGAAGGTGAAGAGTTCCTCATCGGACCGTGTGGACCCCCGTGTTCTTGTGAACAAGACGCAGGCTGCTCAACTTCTCGCGTCGGTCTCGTACGTTGGGACATGGGACCGCAAGAAGGGTCGGCGCCTGGTGGGCTTCTACGCGGTCATGTACTTCGCGGGCCTCCGCCCGAGTGAGGCTGTGGGCCTCAGGAAGACGGATTGCTTCCTCCCGGAGAACGGGTGGGGCGTTCTGACACTCCACGACACCCACCCCGTGTCAGGCAAGCAGTGGACAGACAGCGGAGAGCGCCACGACAAGCGCGGCCTGAAGTCGAGAGAGGCCAAGGAGGACCGGCCAGTCCCGATCCCCCCGCCGCTCGTGGCCATGCTCCGCGCCCACCTGAAGGAGTTCGGTACGGCCAAGGACGGGCGGCTCTTCACGAACGAGCGGGGCGGCCTGGTGGGCAGCAGTACCTATTGGCGCGTATGGCGGGACGCTCGGGAGTACGCGCTCTCGCCGGACCTTCAGGCGTCCATCCTCGGGGGGCGGCCGTACGACCTGCGGCACACCTGCATCACGACATGGCTGAACGCCGGCGTGCCAGTGGCGGAGGTCGCGCGGAGAGTCGGCAACTCACCCGAGGTGATTCATCGGGTTTACGAAGGGTGCATATACGGCCAGGAGGCTGCAATGAACATGAAGATCGAGAAGGAGCTTGACTGGCCTTCCTAGCTCTTCGGATCCGCGGGAAGCTGGCCGCGTCTAAGCAGGGCGCGGCCAGCGGCCAGCGTCGCGTGAATGGCAGGTGCGGTAATAGGGATCGATCCCTCGCCTCTGCGTCGAACAACGCTAATGAAGGCACCCTCGATGCGACCGTCCACTATCGCACCGTGAACGAGAAAGGGCTTGAGCTCTTCAGGCTGAGGTGGAATGTGAACAAAGACTATGCCCCGATCCTGTCCATCGGGAAATGCCTCTACGTCGAGGAAATCTGGGGGAGGGTACAGGTGAATCTCTAGTGCGCTCTGATATCTGCGCAGCGTGCGCCCATCGAGAGGGACTGGACACGCACTGTGAATCAGTTCCCCTGAGGGGATCTTTTTTCCGCGCATGCCCACAACGACGATGCCACCATGTTCAGCGTTCGCAAACCTTGATACCGCCTGGGCAAGTGCGATCTTCCCGTACGGTGTGTCGAGGTCGTAGTGTGCGCTCTTCACGTCGAGCCATGGACCCTCTGGCTGGCCGATCAAGACGTCCGCTCTACCTGCCCGAAGAAGCTCAAGAGTTGTCTCGCGGGTGAGTTCGCCGCTCTCGGCGGCATCTAGGAGTGCGATCGCATCGCTGCCGACCTTATACAAATCGCTCACCAGTCGATTGCGAAGATCACATTCGAGGTCAATCCGCCAGACGTACGGCGCTGCGTGATGGTCGAGGGTCATTTCGATGTTGCGCAGCGTTGCTTTCCGCCTCGCGAGATATGGTGCAAGCATTGAGCGGTAGATTGGAGGTAGTGTTTCTTCATCGAACTCCTCTGCTTTCGTTACCACGTGAATCTGTACAACTAGAGTCCCTTTCTTTAGTGAGATCTGCACTGGTCCGGGAGGGGACCACTCTTCGTCAAAGTCGTCTAGGTCGCCTTCGACTATATAGAAGTCCAGCTCATCTGCCTCGTAGAGGCGAGCGGCACCTTTTAGGGCGTTCTTTAGGTCGACGGCTTTGAGTTGTGCAAGCTCGGACTCATGAAAGAGGTATCCATCGATGTCTCGATAGCGTCGGCTGTTACTTCCGAACCGAAATTCTTCTAGACGCCTGTCGAAATAGATGGTTCGCGGCAACGTAGGACCTCACAGGGCTGTGGGCTGGTCGGGCCGTTCAGCGCCGGGGCGCAGGCCGCCGGCGTTTGCGCCAGTCGATGGTGCGGTCCTCAGATGATGCCCTGTGGCGAGTCTCTATCGCAGGTCTATCGCGATCAGTGCGAACCAACGACAAAGAGCGGGACCCAGTGAGACTGGCTCCCGCTCTTCATGCTTGGCATCTGCGCTGGTCAACCGCATCATCGTGCTGGTTGAGGCGAAGTGCCCCCGGCAGGATTCGAACCTGCGCACACGGCTCCGGAGGCCGTTGCTCTATCCCCTGAGCTACGGGGGCGTCTGGCGTTGAGCTGTTGCTCGCGGCGACGAACAGAACACTACCAGCTCGCCCGGGGTGTTCATGAACGGGTTTCCCGGGGGTCGCTCCGTCGAGGCGGGCGGAAGTCGGGAAAACCCGGACGCGGTGGCCGGTCCGGACCTACTCTCGAGTTGTGCCAGGGGCGTCGGGTCGGGTGCTTGTTGTGGACGACAACAAGGTCATCCGGCAGCTGATCAGGGTCAATCTCGAACTGGAGGGTCTCGAGGTCGTGACCGCGGCCGATGGTGCCGAGTGTCTGGATGTCGTTCATCGGGTGCGGCCCGACGTGATCACCCTTGATGTCGTGATGCCCCGGCTCGACGGCCTGCGGACCGCCGCCCAGTTGCGTGCCGATCCGCGGACCCGTGATCTTCCCCTCGCCATCGTCAGTGCCTGTACGCAGTACGAGGTGGAGGCCGGGCTCGGTGTCGGTGTCGACGCCTTTCTCGCCAAGCCCTTCGAGCCTGCTGAACTCGTCCGGCTGGTAAGGGAGTTGGTGGCGCGGCGGCGTGGCGGTGAGCAGCAGCGGGCCGGCGGGGGAGTGACCGGGACCGTGGAGCTCTCGGGGGAGCGGGCCGGCGGCAACCCCGTCTACCCGTGACGCCCGTGACGCCGGAAAGTCCGTCCACCCGTGATGTCGGAAAGTCCGGCTGCCTGTGACGCCGGCAGCTGTGTCCATCCGTGACGGCGGGGGCCCGTAATACCTTCTTGTGCCGTCGTAATCCGGGCCCAGCCCGCCCCATCTCGGCCCGCGCCGCCGTCCACATCCCGGAACCGTGCCCAAACCGGCTCGCCTACCCACCCCCCTCCTCCCCTACGCTTGTCCCGTGACCCCCGTCGAGCTCTCCCGTACCGTGCTGCGCGCGGTGCGTCGTGCTGTTGACGAGGGTGAGCTCAGCGTGACCGTGCCGGAGCGGGTCGTGGTGACACCGCCGGGGCCCGGGGGGTGCGGGGACTACGCCACGAACATCGCGCTGCAGCTCGCCCGCCCGGCCGGGCAGCCGCCGCTGCGGGTCGCCGAGATCCTGCTGCCCCATCTCGCGCGCTGCGCCGGTGTCGGTGACGTCGTCGTCACCGGACCCGGGTTCCTCAACATCAGCCTCGGCTCCGCCGCGTCACCGACGGCCACGCTGGTCGGCGAGATCCGCGCCCTCGGGCCCGGCTACGGCCACGGCGACGCCCTCGCCGGGCAGGTGGTCGCGCTGCGGGTGCCGTACGACGTCCGGGCCGAGGTCGTCGCCGACGCGGTGGTCAGGATCGTCGCGACCCAGGGCGGGCGCGGTGAGGTCGAGCACGGGGAGCCGGTGAATCTGCGGCCCGTGCCCGCGCCGGAGGACCCCGCGCCGCTCGGGCCCGACGCCGCCCAGTGGGCGCTGCTGCATCCCGCCGCCCACGACCGGCCCCGGATCACCGCCGACCATCTGGTGCAGCGGGAGAGCAACCCGCTGTTCCGGGTGCGGTACGCCTACGCCCGGACGCGCGCCGTCGAGCGCGGGGCCGGGCGGCTGGGGTTCGGTGCCGTATCCGGGGATGTCGCGGACGCTCCGAGTGCCCTCGTCGCCGCCCTCGCCGACTATCCGCGCATCCTCCACGCCGCGGCCACCCACCGCGCCCCCGACCGGCTCGCCCGGCACCTGGTCACCGTCGCCGATGCCGCCCTGCCGTACCTGCCGACCGTGCTGCCCCGTGGCGACGAGAAACCCTCGGTCGCCCACCGTGCCCGGCTCGCCCTCGCCGAAGCCACCGGGACGGTGCTGGCCGGCGGCCTGTCCCTGCTCGGCATCGACGCACCCGATCACCTCTGAAGAGAGCGCCAGAAGAGTCATGAGCCGTTCCGCACACCCCGCCGGGCCCCGGCACGCCGATGTCCTGCCCGAGGGCCACTACGCCGCTCCGCCCACCGACCTCAACGCGCTCGACGGCAAGGTGTGGGCCCAGACCGTCACGCGTGACGCGGACGGGGTCGTCACCGTCGGCGGTATCGATGTGAAGACCCTTGCCGAGCAGCACGGCACCCCCGCCTACATCCTCGACGAGGCCGACTTCCGGGCCCGGGCCCGCGCCTGGCGCACCGCCTTCGGGCACGACGCCGACGTCTTCTACGCCGGCAAGGCCTTCCTGTCGCGGGCCGTCGTGCGGTGGCTGGACGAGGAGGGGCTCAACCTGGACGTGTGCTCCGGTGGGGAGCTGGCCACCGCGCTCTCCGCCGGGATGCCCGCCGAGCGGATCGCCTTCCACGGCAACAACAAGTCCGGCGAGGAGATCGAGCGCGCGGTCGCGGCCGGTGTGGGGCGGATCGTGCTCGACTCGTTCCAGGAGATCGTGCGGGTCGCGCACATCGCGCAGTCCCTGGGCAAGCGGCAGCGCGTGCAGATCCGTATCACCGTCGGTGTCGAAGCGCATACGCACGAGTTCATCGCCACCGCCCATGAGGACCAGAAGTTCGGGATTCCGCTGGCGGGCGGGCAGGCCGCCGAGGCCGTGCGGCGGGCGCTGCAGCTCGACGGGCTGGAGCTCATCGGCATCCACTCGCACATCGGGTCGCAGATCTTCGACATGTCGGGGTTCGAGGTCGCCGCGCACCGGGTGGTGGGGCTGCTCAAGGACGTCAGGGACGAGCACGGGGTGGAGCTGCCCGAGATCGACCTCGGCGGCGGACTCGGGATCGCGTACACCAGTGACGACGACCCGCGCGATCCGCACGAGATCGCCAAGGCGCTCACCGAGATCGTGACGCGGGAGTGCGAGGCCGCCAGGCTGCGGACCCCGCGCATCTCCGTCGAGCCGGGGCGGGCGATCGTCGGGCCGACGGCCTTCACCCTCTACGAGGTCGGCACCATCAAGCCCCTCGACGGTCTGCGCACCTATGTCTCCGTCGACGGCGGCATGTCCGACAACATCCGGACCGCGCTGTACGACGCCGAGTACAGCGTCGCTCTCGTGTCGCGGACGAGTGAGGCCGAGCCGATGCTCGCCCGGGTCGTCGGCAAGCACTGCGAGAGCGGGGACATCGTCGTGAAGGACGCGTTCCTGCCGGGCGACCTGGCACCCGGTGACCTCATCGCCGTACCGGCCACCGGTGCCTACTGCCGTTCCATGGCGAGCAATTACAACCATGTGCTCCGGCCGCCCGTCGTCGCGGTGAACGACGGCGAGTCCCGGGTGATCGTCCGCCGGGAGACGGAGGAGGACCTCCTGCGTCTCGACGTCGGATAGCCGGAAAAAGACGGAAGGGGCCCGGAAGATCTCCTGTCTTCCGGTCCTCACAGAATGAAATAGATGTCTCACAATCCGGACCAAGGGTAGAAACTCCCGTCCGGTGAGTGAGACTGGTCCAACCGTAGACGGTATGAGGAAACGAGGTCGGATGATGCGTACGCGTCCGCTGAAGGTGGCGCTGCTGGGCTGTGGGGTTGTCGGCTCAGAGGTGGCGCGCATCATGACGACGCACGCCGACGACCTCGCACAGCGGATCGGCGCCCCGATCGAGCTGGCCGGTGTCGCCGTACGACGGCCCTCCAGAGTCCGTGAGGGCATCGACCCCGCTCTGGTCACCACCGATGCCACGGCCCTCGTGAAACGCGGGGACATCGACGTCGTCGTCGAGGTCATCGGGGGCATCGAGCCCGCCCGCACCCTCATCACCACCGCCTTCGAGCACGGTGCCTCCGTGGTCTCCGCCAACAAGGCGCTGCTCGCCCAGGACGGTGCCGCCCTGCACGCGGCCGCCGAGCAGCACGACAAGGACCTCTACTACGAGGCCGCCGTCGCCGGTGCCATCCCGCTGATCCGCCCGCTGCGCGAGTCCCTCGCCGGCGACAAGGTCAACCGGGTGCTCGGCATCGTCAACGGGACCACCAACTTCATCCTCGACAAGATGGACTCGACGGGGGCCGGGTACCAGGAGGCGCTGGACGAGGCCACCGCGCTCGGATACGCGGAAGCCGACCCGACCGCCGACGTCGAGGGGTTCGACGCCGCCGCCAAGGCCGCCATCCTCGCCGGGATCGCCTTCCACTCGCGGGTGCGCCTCGACGACGTCTACCGCGAGGGCATGACCGAGGTCACCGCCTCCGACTTCGCCTCCGCCAAGAACATGGGCTGCACCATCAAGCTGCTCGCCATCTGCGAGCGGGCCGGCGACGGCGGCTCGGTGACGGCCCGCGTGCACCCCGCGATGATTCCGCTGACCCACCCGCTCGCCTCGGTGCGCGGCGCGTACAACGCCGTCTTCGTGGAGTCGGACGCGTCCGGCCAGCTGATGTTCTACGGTCCCGGCGCCGGCGGCGCCCCGACCGCCTCCGCGGTCCTCGGCGACCTGGTCGCCGTCTGCCGCAACCGGCTCAGCGGGGCAACGGGGCCCGGCGAGTCGGCGTACGCCGCCCTGCCCGTGTCGGGGATGGGCGAGGTCGTCACCCGGTATCACATCAGCCTCGATGTCGCCGACAAACCGGGTGTTCTCGCCCAGGTCGCCACCGTGTTCGCCGAGCACGGGGTTTCCATCGATACGGTTCGCCAGCAGGGCAAGGACGGCGAGGCCTCCCTCGTCGTCGTCACCCACCGGGCCTCCGACGCCTCCCTCTCCGGGACCGTCGAGGCGCTGCGCAAGCTCGACACCGTGCGGGGTGTCGCCAGCATCATGCGGGTTGAAGGAGAGTAACCAGCAATGACCCACCAGTGGCGCGGAATCATCGAGGAGTACCGGGACCGGCTGCCCGTCTCCGACACCACGCCGGTCGTGACGCTCCGCGAGGGTGGCACGCCCCTCGTGCCGGCGCAGGTGCTCTCCGAGCGCACGGGCTGCGAGGTCCACCTGAAGGTGGAGGGTGCGAACCCGACCGGGTCCTTCAAGGACCGCGGTATGACCATGGCCATCAGCAAGGCCAAGGAGGAGGGCGCGCAGGCCGTCATCTGCGCCTCCACGGGCAACACGTCCGCCTCCGCGGCCGCCTACGCCGTGCGCGCCGGGATGGTCTCCGCCGTGCTGGTGCCCCGCGGCAAGATCGCGCTCGGCAAGATGGGCCAGGCCCTCGTGCACGGCGCGAAGATCCTCCAGGTCGACGGCAACTTCGACGACTGCCTCACCCTCGCCCGCAACCTGAGCGAGAACTACCCGGTGGCGCTGGTCAATTCGGTCAACCCGGTGCGCATCGAGGGCCAGAAGACGGCCGCCTTCGAGATCGTGGACATGCTCGGCGACGCGCCCGACATCCACGTCCTGCCGGTCGGCAACGCGGGCAACATCACCGCGTACTGGAAGGGGTACAAGGAGTACGCCGGCGACGGCATCGCCGCCGGGACCCCCCGGATGTGGGGCTTCCAGGCCTCCGGCAGCGCCCCGATCGTGCGCGGCGAGGTCGTCAAGGACCCGTCGACCATCGCCACCGCGATCCGCATCGGCAACCCCGCCTCCTGGCAGTTCGCGCTCGCGGCCCGGGACGAGTCCGGCGGCCTCATCGACGAGGTGACGGACCGTGAGATCCTGCGCGCCTACCGGCTGTTGGCCGCCCAGGAGGGCGTCTTCGTGGAGCCCGCCTCCGCCGCCTCCGTGGCCGGTCTGCTCAAGGCCGCCGAGCAGGGCAAGGTGGACCCGGGCCAGCGCATCGTCTGCACGGTCACCGGCAACGGCCTGAAGGACCCCGACTGGGCCGTCGCCGGCGCCCCGCAGCCGGTCACCGTGCCCGTCGACGCGGCCGCCGCGGCCGAGCGGCTGGGCCTCGCCTAGAGAACCGCTCGAGAGGCGGTCGAGAGGTGGTCGAGGAACACTCGGCAGACCACTCGGCCGCCCCGGCCGGGCAACCGGTGACCCCTCTGTGGCGTCTTGACGAGGGGACTCCCTGAAGTGGGGGCACAGGGGGCTTACGACACGCATCGTGCGCCTCCTGTGCGCCCTATGTCGCCACAGAACCTTCCTTCGATAGGCTGTAGTGAACCCGCCCGCTGCATATGCCTCCGCATATGGCGCGGTGCCGCGCCGTCTCCACGGCCCGAGGGTCTTCACGTACCTATCGGATGTCACCTATCGAATGTCATTCGACCATCACGCAGCTCAAGGAGAGTCATCGAGCGATGGCCGGTCCAGCGTTCCGCGCCGCCGCCGTCCGGGTGCGCGTCCCCGCCACCAGCGCCAACCTCGGCCCGGGCTTCGACGCCCTGGGCCTCGCGCTGGGGCTCTACGACGACGTCGTCGTCCGGGTGGCCGACTCAGGACTGCACATCGACATCGCGGGTGAGGGCAGCGAGACGCTGCCGCGTGACGAGAGCCACCTTCTCGTACGCTCCCTGCGCACCGCCTTCGACCTGCTGGGCGGACAGCCCCGCGGCCTGGAGATCGTGTGCGCCAACCGCATCCCGCACGGCCGTGGCCTCGGCTCCTCCTCCGCCGCGATCTGCGCCGGGATCGTCGCCGCCCGCGCCGTCACCATAGGCGGCGAGGCCAGACTCGACGATGCCGCGCTCCTCGAACTGGCCACCGAGATCGAGGGACACCCCGACAACGTCGCGGCCTGTCTGCTCGGCGGCTTCACGCTCTCCTGGATGGAGTCCGGCGCCGCCCGGGCGATCAGGATGGAGCCCGCCGATTCCATCGTTCCGGTGGTTTTCGTGCCCGGAAAGCCGGTCCTGACCGAGACCGCGCGCGGACTGCTCCCGCGCACCGTGCCGCACGTCGATGCCGCCGCCAACGCGGGCCGTGCCGCCCTGCTCGTCGAGGCCCTCACCCGGCGCCCCGAGCTGCTGCTGCCCGCCACCGAGGACCGTCTGCACCAGGAGTACCGCGCCCCGGCGATGCCGGAGAGCGCCGCGCTGGTGGAGCGGCTGCGCGCCGACGGGATCCCGGCCGTGATCTCCGGCGCCGGACCCACCGTCATGGCGCTGGCCGACGCGGAGAGCGCCGACAAGGTGCAGGCCCTGGCCGGCGCCGACTGGGCAGCCAACCGGCTGGACCTGGATGTCCAGGGAGCGAGCGTGCTGCCGCTTGCGACCTGACACACGGTTGCCGGATTTGGAGAGGGGGAATGTTTGTTGGATCCGGTAGTGTTAATCTCAAGTCTGCACCCGACCCCACCATGGCGAGGTGCTTCGTGTCCCCGTCCGGGACAGACATTCTTCCGGGAGTCTCCCAAGCCACTCAGCGTTCGGTACGTCGTACCTGGGCAGTACGCCGTATGCGGGCATTGAGCGGGCCGCTGGGCACGCTCCGGAATTGGTGCGACCACGCCTCGTGACACCGGGTGCCACGGCTGGGGAAGCGCCGTCATCAGAAATTCTCTCCGCCACCTTTGGCGGACCACCGCCCCGGCACGGTCCACACAGCAAGGACCGAAGTCGGACAGCACAACCGGTCGCCGAGCCAGACAGGCCGACGTCCGCTCCAGGGAAGGACCCTTCGTGAGCGACACCACCGATCTGATGGGCGCACGTGTCGAGGAGACCGCTGCCGCGCCCGCCACGGACGCCTCCGCGCCTGCCGCCGGTGCCGGCTCCCGGCGGCGCCGCGGTACCGGCCTCGAGGGCATGGTGCTGGCCGAGCTTCAGCAGGTCGCATCCGGCCTCGGCATCAGGGGCACGGCGCGTATGCGCAAGAGCCAGCTGATCGAGGTCATCAAGGAGGCGCAGGCCGGCGGGGGCTCCCCCGCCAAGGCCGAGCCGGCCGCCGAGACCAAGCCGAAGCGCCGGGCCACCTCCAAGGCCCGTACGGGCGACGACGCCGCCGAGAAGAAGGCGGAGCAGCCCGCCGAGGCCCCCGCCGAGAAGGCCGTGGCCCAGCAGCAGATCGAGATCCCCGGCCAGCCGGCCAGCGACGACGCCCCGGCCGAGCGCCGCCGGCGCCGCGCCACCGCCGAGGCGGGCAGTCCGGCCGCGACCGGCACCGAGACGATCGTCGCCGAGGCGAAGACCGAGACGAGGACCGAGGCCCCCGCCGCGCAGCCGCAGCAGGTCGACGCCGGTGACGGCGAGGGCCGTGGCCGCCGCGACCGCCGTGACCGCGGCCGCGACCGTGACCGCCGCGGCAAGGGCGACGAGCAGCAGGGCGGCCAGGGCGGCCAGGGCGGCCAGGGTGGTCGTCAGGACCGCCAGGACCGGCAGGACCGTCAGCAGCAGGGAGGCCAGGGCCAGCAGCAGGGCGGCGGCCGTCAGGACCGCAACGCCGGCCCGCAGGACGACGACGACTTCGGCGACCGCCGTGGCCGCCGCGGCCGTTACCGGGACCGTCGTGGCCGTCGTGGCCGTGACGAGATCGGCGGCGCCGAGCCGCAGGTCGCCGACGACGACGTCCTGATCCCCGTCGCGGGCATCCTGGACATCCTCGACAACTACGCGTTCATCCGGACCTCCGGCTACCTGCCCGGCCCGAACGACGTGTACGTCTCCCTCGCCCAGGTCCGCAAGAACGGCCTGCGCAAGGGCGACCACATCACCGGCGCGGTCCGCCAGCCCAAGGAAGGCGAGCGGCGCGAGAAGTTCAACGCGCTGGTCCGCCTGGACTCCGTCAACGGCATGGCGCCCGAACACGGCCGCGGCCGCCCGGAGTTCACCAAGCTGACCCCGCTCTACCCGCAGGACCGCCTCCGCCTGGAGACGGACCCGGGTGTGCTGACCACCCGCATCATCGACCTCGTGTCGCCGATCGGTAAGGGCCAGCGCGGTCTGATCGTGGCCCCGCCGAAGACCGGCAAGACCATGATCATGCAGGCGATCGCCAACGCGATCACGCACAACAACCCCGAGTGCCACCTGATGGTCGTCCTGGTCGACGAGCGTCCGGAAGAGGTCACCGACATGCAGCGGTCGGTCAAGGGCGAGGTCATCTCCTCGACCTTCGACCGCCCGGCCGAGGACCACACCACGGTCGCCGAGCTCGCCATCGAGCGCGCCAAGCGTCTGGTGGAGCTGGGTCACGACGTCGTCGTGCTGCTCGACTCGATCACGCGTCTGGGCCGTGCGTACAACCTCGCCGCCCCGGCCTCCGGCCGCATCCTGTCCGGTGGTGTCGACTCGACCGCCCTGTACCCGCCGAAGCGCTTCTTCGGTGCGGCCCGCAACATCGAGGACGGTGGCTCGCTGACCATCCTCGCCACCGCCCTGGTGGACACCGGGTCCCGCATGGACGAGGTGATCTTCGAGGAGTTCAAGGGCACCGGCAACATGGAGCTCAAGCTCGACCGGAAGCTCGCCGACAAGCGCATCTTCCCGGCGGTGGACGTCGACGCGTCCGGTACCCGTAAGGAAGAGATCCTGCTCGGCAGCGAGGAGCTCGCCGTCGTCTGGAAGCTGCGCCGGGTGCTGCACGCGCTCGACCAGCAGCAGGCGATCGAGCTGCTGCTCGACAAGATGAAGCAGACGAAGTCGAACATCGAGTTCCTGATGCAGATTCAGAAGACGACGCCGACACCCGGCAACGGCGACTGACCCTTGCCGTAAGGCAAGAAAAGCAGGCAAAAGGGCCGCCCCTGCACAGCGCAGGGGCGGCCCTTTTGCGTTTACCTCTGCGTTTCCCTCCCCGGTGTACGATCGCGCCTTCGGTCACCTGGCCGAATCACGAACTTCTTTTCCCGAGGGGGGACTTAGGTGGGTACACCCACGTCCGGGAGCGGCCGGCACAGACGTCGGATACGTTTCGCGCTGCCCGTCGCCGCGGCCGGAATCGCCGCCGCCGTCACGGCCGCGCTCATCTCGACCTCCGCCAGCGCGGCCACGCTGCCGGCGCCCACGGTCAAGTCGGCCGTCAGCGCGACGTCGCAGGCCACGCTGAAGCAGCGCGTCCTGGGCGCCGTCGCCGCCGTCGACCGCAAGACCACCACCACCACGAAGACGTCCAGCAGCGGCTCCGCCGTCTCGCCGAAGATCATCGGCGGCGGTACCACCACCATCTCCTCGGCGCCCTGGATGGCCCAGCTCTGGTACTGGGACAAGAAGGGCACCACCAGCACCAGCGATGACATCGCCTTCTTCTGCGGCGGCTCGGTCGTCTCGCCGACGAAGATCCTCACCGCCGCGCACTGCGTCAGGGACGAGAACGGCAAGGCCTACAACTGGGCGGCCAACGGCTACGTCGTCACCGGCGCCACGAAGCTGCCCGACGACACCGGGCTGAACGGCGGTACCGTCACCGGCGTACTGCGCCAGTGGAACCACCCGTCGTACAGCCCGTCGGCCATCAACAACGACATCGCCGTGCTCACCCTGAACCTTCCGGTCAAGGCCACGCCGATCAAGCTGACGACGTCCACCGACACGGCCTCCTACGCGGCGGGCAAGAGCGCGACGGTCTACGGCTGGGGCCGTACCAGCTCCACCTCGGACGAGATCTCCGACACCCTGAAGACGGCCACGCTGCCGATCCAGTCCGACGGCACCTGCTCGGCCTACTTCGGCTCCGGCTTCGTCAGGGGCCACATGGTCTGCGCCGGCAAGCCCGCCACCGGATCCGACACCGGCTCCACCACGACCTGCAACGGCGACTCCGGCGGCCCGCTGGTCGTCGGCGGCCGGATCGTCGGCGTGGTCTCCTGGGGTGTCACGGAGAACGGCGTCGACTGCGTCGTGAAGGGCTCCTACAGCGTCTTCTCGAAGGTCAGCACCTACGTCGGTGCCGTCTACGCGCAGATCACCGATACCAGCCTGAGCTCCGACAACAAGGCCGACCTGTTCGTCCGCAAGTCGTCGACCAAGGCCGGGTACGAGCTGGTCTCCAAGGGCACGTCGTTCGCCTCGCGCACCTCCGTGGGCGACTTCAGCGGCGTCAACGTCGTCCTGCAGGCCGACCTCGACCGCGACGGCTACCAGGACCTCGTCTTCCGGGTGTCCTCCACCGGCGACGTCTACTGGTACCACTTCGTGCTGAACAGCGCCCAGGACGGCGGTTCCTGGGTCACCACGAAGATCTTCTCCGGCTGGAAGACCCGCAAGGCCATCGTCATCCCGGGTGACCTCACCGGCGACTACCTGCCCGACGTCCTCTCCGAGGACTCCGGCGGCGTGCTGTGGCTGTACCCGGGCAAGGGCAACGGCACCTTCGGCTCCGCGGTCCGGATCGGCAGCGGCTGGAGCCAGTACAACCAGCTGCGCGGCTTCGGCGACTTCAACGGCGACGGCAAGGCGGACCTGCTGGCCCGCAAGAGCAGCGGCGGCGACCTGTACCTGTACAAGGGCACCGGCAAGTCCGGCACCGGCCTCTTCTCGGCCCGGGTGAAGGTCCGCTCCGCCTGGACCGGCTTCAACACGCTCGTCGCGGTCGGCGACCTGACCGGCGACGGCAAGGCCGACTTCCTGGCCCGTACGACCGGCGGCACGCTGTACCTCTACCCGGGCACCGGCAAGGGGACAAGCGAGATCTTTGCCACAAGGAAGTCGCTCGGTACCGGTTTCCAGCAGTACGACATCTTCGGCTGACATGGCTGGTGGGCGGGGGTTCGCCCCACTTGCCCGATGAAACCCGATCACCCGGTGTGCCCATCGCCCTACGCGGTGGGCACACTGCGTTGTGCAACGCTTTCCCGAGTTTCGCCGTCTGACCAGGCGGAGTGACGATGGTCCGGTACGCACCCGCCGGACCCGACCCTGAACGCAGGGGGTGGACGAGCAGTCGTACGAGAGCAGAGGAGCCCATGTCCGCGGAGAGCACGCCGGAGCCGGGCATACCCGGGCCCGGCACGAAGGCCATGAGCCACCGCAAGCCCCGGGGAAGGGGCCGCAGGGCGCTGCTCGTGACGGCCTGGACGGCGGCGGGCATCCTCGTCCTGGGCGGTACCGGCGTCGGCTACCTGTACTTCAAGCTCAACGGCAACCTCAGGACCGTCGACATCAACCAGGCCCTCGGCGGTGACCGGCCCGCCAAGGTCGACAACGGCTCCGAGAACATCCTGGTCCTCGGCTCGGACACGCGTTCCGGTGCCAACAAGAAGCTCGGCGGCGGCACGGACGACGGCAGCGCGCGCTCCGACACGGCGATGATCATCCACGTCTACCAGGGGCACAAGAAGGCCAGCGTGGTCTCCATCCCCCGGGACACCCTGATCGACCGCCCGTCCTGCAAGGACGCGAAGGGCGTCACGCACTCCGCCGCGACCGGCGTGATGTTCAACAGCGCGTACTCCACGGGCGGCGCGACCTGCGCGGTCAAGACGGTCGAGTCGATGACCGGCATCCGCATGGACCACTATCTGGAGGTCGACTTCTCCGGCTTCCAGAAGCTGATCGACGAGCTCGGCGGGGTCGACGTCACCACGACGAAGGCCATCGACGACCGGGAGAGCCACCTGGACCTGAAGGCCGGCACCCACACGCTCGACGGCGCGCAGGCCCTCGGCCTGGTCCGCACCCGGCACGGCGTCGGCGACGGCTCCGACCTGGGCCGCATCCAGCTCCAGCAGGCGTTCGTCAAGGCGCTGATCGACCAGATCAAGCAGGTGGGCGTCTTCACCAGCCCCAAGAAGCTGTACGACCTGGCCGACACCGCGACGAAGACGATCACCGCCGACTCCGACCTGGGCTCGGTGAACTCACTGATCGACTTCGCGAACGGGCTGAAGTCCATCGACTCGAAGAACATGCACATGGTGACGATGCCGGTCGAGTACGACCCGTCGAACCCGAACCGGGTGATAGTCGCGAAGGCGAAGGCGAAGCAGGTCTGGAAGGCGCTGGAGAACGACCAGCCGATCCCGACGTCGGCGACCAAGGGCACGGCGACGGGACAGGCCGACGGGGTCGTGACGTCGTAGTCCGGCTGCGGGTGTGTGGGGGCCGATCGCGCCCACGCGGCGGAGCCGCAAATCGACACAGCCCGCGCCCCTTCAGGTGGGACCACTGCGCCCCTCAAGGGGCGCGGGTAACTGCGCGACAAGCCCCCACGCACCCGCACTCGCGTACGGCGGATCCGCCCCCGCCCCATGGGCGCGACCCTCTCCCTCGCCCCTTGGGAATACCTCCCCGCTCCCCCCGGTTTTGGGAGATGCGGCCAGCCCTGGCAGACTGGTACGTCGGCCCCGGTTCACGTTCCCGCAGCCCGCGGCAGCGACCCGGTGCCCTCCCGATATCTAGGAGACTCCCTTGAAGCGCGACATCCACCCCGAGTACGTCGAGACGCAGGTCAGCTGCACCTGTGGCGCGTCGTTCACGACTCGTAGCACCATCCAGTCCGGCACCATCCGCGCTGAGGTCTGCTCCGAGTGCCACCCGTTCTACACGGGCAAGCAGAAGATCCTCGACACCGGTGGCCGTGTGGCCCGCTTCGAGGCCCGCTTCGGCAAGGCTGCCGCCGGCTCCAAGAAGTAGCGAGCCCCATTTCGCCGGTCCACGGCCACGCCCCCGCGAGGGGTGTGCCCGGGACCGGCGTTTTTGGTCGCCCGCCTTCCCTTCCGTATGCAGTAGCAGTATCAGGAGCCAAAAATGTTCGAGGCCGTCGAGGAACTCGTCGTCGAGCACGCCGACCTGGAGAAGAAGCTCGCCGACCCGTCGGTCCACGCCGACCAGGCCAACGCGCGCAAGCTGAACAAGCGCTACGCCGAGCTCACCCCGATCGTCGCCACGTTCCGCTCCTGGAAGCAGACCGGCGACGACATCGAGACCGCGCGTGAACTGGCCGCCGACGACCCCGACTTCGCCGCCGAGGTCAAGGAGCTGGACAAGCAGCGTGACGAGCTCACCGAGAAGCTGCGGCTGCTGCTGGTGCCCCGGGACCCGTCCGACGACAAGGACGTGATCCTGGAGATCAAGGCCGGGGCCGGCGGCGACGAGTCCGCGCTGTTCGCGGGTGACCTGCTGCGCATGTACCTGCGGTACGCCGAGCGCGTCGGCTGGAAGACCGAGATCATCGACTCCACCGAGTCGGAGCTGGGCGGCTACAAGGACGTCCAGGTCGCCGTGAAGACCAAGGGCGGCAACGGCGCGACGGAGCCCGGTCAGGGCGTCTGGGCGCGGCTGAAGTACGAGGGCGGTGTGCACCGCGTGCAGCGCGTGCCGGCGACCGAGTCGCAGGGCCGTATCCACACCTCCGCAGCCGGTGTGCTGGTCACGCCGGAGGCCGAGGAGGTCGACGTCGAGATCAACCCCAACGACCTGCGCATCGATGTCTACCGGTCCTCCGGGCCCGGCGGGCAGTCCGTCAACACCACCGACTCCGCCGTGCGCATCACGCACCTGCCCACCGGAGTCGTCGCCTCCTGCCAGAACGAGAAGAGCCAGCTGCAGAACAAGGAGCAGGCCTTGCGTATCCTGCGCTCCAGGCTGCTCGCCGCGGCGCAGGAGGAGGCGGAGAAGGAAGCCGCCGACGCCCGCCGCAGCCAGGTCCGCACCGTCGACCGTTCCGAGAAGATCCGTACGTACAACTTCCCGGAGAATCGTCTCTCGGACCACCGCGTCGGCTTCAAGGCGTACAACTTGGACCAGGTCCTGGACGGCGACCTCGACGCGGTGATCCAGGCCTGTGTCGACGCGGACTCGGCCGCGAAGCTGGCAGCTGCATAAGAGGTACGAGTTACTACACGGAGGACCAGCGTGAACCTGCTGCTCGCCGAGGTGGCCCAGGCCGCCCAGCGGCTGGCCGACGCCGGCGTGCCCTCGCCGCGCAACGACGCGGAGGAGCTCGCCGCGTTCGTGCACGGCGTGAAGCGGGGCGCGCTGCACTCCGTGAAGGACTCCGACTTCGACGCCCGCTACTGGGAGGTCATCGCCCGTCGGGAGCAGCGCGAGCCGCTCCAGCACATCACCGGACGGGCCTACTTCCGCTACCTCGAACTCCAGGTGGGGCCCGGCGTGTTCGTGCCCCGTCCGGAGACCGAGTCGGTGGTCGGCTGGGCCATAGACGCCGTGCGCGCCATGGACGTCGTCGAGCCGCGCATCGTCGACCTGTGCACCGGCTCCGGCGCCATCGCGCTGGCCCTCGCCCAGGAGGTCCCGCGGTCGCGTGTGCACGCCGTGGAGCTGTCCGAGGAGGCGCTCCAGTGGACCCGCAAGAACATGGCGGGCTCCAGGGTCGACCTGCGCCAGGGAGACGCCCTGGACGCCTTCCACGACCTCGACGGCCATGTCGACCTGGTCATCTCCAACCCGCCCTACATCCCGCTCACCGAGTGGGAGTACGTCGCCCCCGAGGCCCGCGACTACGACCCGGAGCTGGCCCTGTTCTCCGGCGAGGACGGCCTCGACCTGATCCGGGGCATCGAACGCACCGCGCACCGGCTGCTGCGTCCCGGCGGTGTCGTCGTCATCGAGCACGCCGACACCCAGGGCGGCCAGGTGCCGTGGATCTTCACCGAGGAGCGGGGCTGGGCCGACGCGGCCGACCACCCGGACCTCAACAGGCGACCCCGCTTCGCGACCGCCCGCAAGGCGCTGCCGTGAGTACCCCCCAGACTCAGTCCCGGAAGCTCCGGGAGTCCCGGAAGTACGTGTACTTCGTGTACGAGGAGGCCCGCTAGACATGGCACGGCGATACGACACCAATGACGCGACCGACCGCGCGACGGGTCTGCGCGAGGCCGCGTCCGCCGTCCGCCGGGGCGAACTGGTGGTGCTGCCGACCGACACGGTGTACGGCATCGGCGCCGACGCGTTCACCTCGGAGGCGGTCTCCGACCTGCTCGACGCCAAGGGCCGGGGCCGCAACATGCCCACCCCCGTGCTGATCGGGTCCCCGAACACGCTCCACGGTCTCGTCACCGACTTCTCCGAGCTGGCCTGGGAGCTGGTCGACGCGTTCTGGCCGGGCGCGCTCACGCTGGTCGCCAAGCACCAGCCGTCCCTGCAGTGGGACCTGGGCGACACCCGGGGCACGGTCGCCGTGCGCATGCCACTGCACCCGGTCGCCATCGAACTGCTCACCGAGGTCGGCCCGATGGCCGTCTCCTCCGCCAACCTGACCGGCCACCCGGCGCCCGAGGACTGCGACGCCGCCCAGCAGATGCTCGGCGACTCCGTCTCCGTGTACCTCGACGGCGGCCCGACCCCGGGCAACATCCCCTCGTCGATCGTCGACGTCACCCGTGAGGTGCCGCTGCTGCTGCGCGCCGGCGCGCTCTCGGCCGAGGAGCTGCGGAAGGTCGTACCCGACCTCGAGGTGGCGAATTGACAGCCCCTGACGCGGGGCGTGGCATAGGCAACGGGGAGCGCGCGGCGGAGATCACGACGACCTTCGTGGGGCTGCCGCGCGACAGTTTCCGCATCCTCCACGTCAGCACCGGCAACGTGTGCCGCTCGCCGATCACCGAGCGGCTGAACCGCCATCTCGTGACGGACCGGCTCGGTACGTTCCTGGGCGGCGGGCTGATCGTGGAGAGCGCGGGGACCTGGGGCCATGAGGGCGCGCCCATGGAGGCCAACGCGGAGGCCGTGCTGGCCGACTTCGGCGCGGACGCATCCGGCTTCGTGGGCCGCGAACTGCTCGACGAGCACGTCATCCGCGCCGACCTGGTCCTGACGGCCACCCGTGACCACCGCGCCCAGGTCATCTCCATGGGCCACTCGGCCGGCCTGCGCACCTTCACGCTGAAGGAGTTCACCCGCCTGGTCCGTGCGATCGACCCGGCGACGCTGCCGCCGCTGACGGACGGCGTGGTCGTCCGGGCGCGCGCACTGGTCCGTGCGGCCGCCGCGCTACGCGGGTGGCTGCTGGCCCCGACGGCGGAGGCGGACGAGGTGTACGACCCGTACGGCGCCCCGCTGCCGTTCTTCCGGTCGATCGGGGACGAGATACACGAGGCCCTGGACCCGGTGGTGACGGCCCTGACCGGGGTACCGGCGCGGATGTAGGTCCACGTCTCCCCACAGGCCCCCGGCGCTGCAGGCCGTGCCCACCCTCCCCCATGCTCGGCTTCGCTCGCGCGGGGGACCCCCATCACCCTGCGGAACGCTTGCCCACGGCAGGCGGGGGCGGCGGGGGCGAAGCGCCCCGTAAGGGGCGCGGGGCCGTATCGATGTGCGGCTACCGCCGCGTGGGCGCGAGCAACCCCCGCGCACCTGCAGCCGCGCGACTCTCCGCATCACCCCTCCGGCAGCGAAACCACCGCCACCACAGTCATCCGGTGGCGAAACCACCGGCACCCCACTCATACGCACAAACCGCGCGTCGGCCCCATACCCGGCCTACATTGGTCGTACGTCACCGTCGACCGCCCGGAGCCCGCCATGTCGGTCATCCCTACCCTCGATGAGACCGATCTGCTGCGGCGGCAGGATCCGGAGCTGGCCGAGATCCTCCTCGGCGAGCTGGCCCGGCAGTCGAACTCGCTCCAGCTGATCGCCGCCGAGAACTTCACCTCCCGGGCCGTGCTGGCCGCCCTCGGCTCGCCGCTCGCCAACAAGTACGCCGAGGGCTACCCGGGCGCCCGGCACCACGGCGGCTGCGAGATCGTCGACGTCGCCGAGCGGCTCGCCGTCGACCGCGCCAAGGCCCTGTTCGGCGCCGCGCACGCCAATGTGCAGTCCCACTCCGGGTCGTCCGCCGTGCTGGCCGCCTATGCCGCCCTGCTGCGCCCCGGAGACACCGTTCTCGCCCTGGGGCTGCCCTACGGCGGCCATCTCACGCACGGTTCGCCGGCCAACTTCTCCGGCCGCTGGTTCGACTTCGTCGGGTACGGCGTCGACGCGGAGAGCGGGCTCATCGACTACGACCAGGTGCGGGCGCTGGCCCGCAGCCACCGGCCCAAGGCGATCGTGTGCGGCTCCATCGCCTATCCGCGCCACATCGACTACGCGTACTTCCGCGAGGTCGCCGACGAGGTCGGCGCCTATCTGATCGCGGACGCGGCGCATCCCATCGGGCTGGTCGCCGGGGGAGCGGCGCCGAACCCCGTGCCGTACGCCGATGTCGTGTGCGCGACCACGCACAAGGTGCTGCGCGGGCCGCGCGGCGGGATGCTCCTGTGCGGGTCGCCGGAGCTGGCCGAGCGGCTCGACCGGGCCGTGTTCCCGTTCACCCAGGGCGGCGCCCAGATGCACAGCATCGCCGCCAAGGCGGTCGCGTTCGGGGAGGCGGCGACACCGGCGTTCACCGCGTACGCCCATCAGGTGGTCGCCAATGCCAAGGTGCTCGCGGCCGCGCTGGCCGGCGAGGGGCTGGTGGTCACCACCGGCGGCACGGACACGCACCTGATCACCGTCGACACCGCCCCGCTCGGCGTCGACGGCCGCTCCGCCCGGGGGCGGCTGGCGGCGGCCGGGATCGTCCTCGACTGCTGTGCCCTGCCGCACGCGGACGCGCGGGGGCTGCGCCTGGGCACCGCCGCCGTGACCACGCAGGGCATGGGGCAGGAGGAGATGCTCCGGATCGCGGCCCTGCTGGGGGGCGCGTTGCGCGGTGACACGGAAGCGGGGAGGGTGCGTGACGAGGTGCGTGAGCTCACAGGTAGATTTCCGCCGTATCCCGGGTGAGACGGGGTAGGCGCAGCGTCGTACACCCGTTGTGCGCACGGTTCACAGCCACACGTGCAACCATCGTCGCTACCCGGAAGTCCCCATACATATGCGTCCCTCGCTAGGGTGTGGGGCTGTGATGGCCAGCGAGACCTGTGGGGAAGCCTGTGCGTGAATACCTGCTGACGCTCTGCATCACGGCCGCGGTGACGTACCTGCTGACAGGGCCGGTACGGAAGTTCGCGATCGTGGCCGGGGCCATGCCGGAGATCAGGGCCCGTGACGTGCACCGGGAACCGACTCCGCGGCTCGGCGGGATCGCGATGTTCTTCGGCCTGTGCGCGGGTCTGCTGGTCGCCGACCACCTGACCAACCTCAACGAGGTCTTCGAGAAGTCGAACGAGCCGCGGGCGCTGCTCTCCGGCGCCGCGCTGATCTGGCTGATCGGTGTGCTCGACGACAAGTTCGAGATCGACGCGCTGATCAAGCTGGGCGGTCAGATGATCGCCGCGGGCGTCATGGTCATGCAGGGTCTGACGATCCTGTGGCTGCCCATCCCGGGCGTCGGCAATGTGGCCCTGACCCCGTGGCAGGGCACGCTGCTGACGGTCGCCCTGGTCGTCATCACGATCAACGCGGTGAACTTCGTCGACGGCCTCGACGGCCTGGCCTCCGGCATGGTGTGCATCGCGGCGACCGCGTTCTTCCTGTACGCCTACCGGATCTGGTACTCGTACGGCATCGAGGCCGCCGCCCCGGCGACGCTGTTCTCGGCGATCCTGATGGGCATGTGCCTGGGCTTCCTGCCGCACAACATGCATCCGGCGCGGATCTTCATGGGCGACTCGGGCTCGATGCTGATCGGGCTGGTGCTGGCCGCGGGCGCGATCTCCATCACCGGCCAGGTCGACCCGGACGCGCTGAACCTGTACGCCGGCTCCGAGAAGGCGGCGGTCCACCAGACGGTGCCGGTCTACATCCCGCTGCTGCTGCCCCTGACGATCATCGCGGTGCCGGCCGCCGACCTGGTCCTGGCGATCGTCCGGCGCACCTGGCGCGGCCAGTCGCCGTTCGCGGCGGACCGGGGGCATCTGCACCACCGGCTCCTGGAGATCGGCCACTCGCACAGCCGGGCCGTGCTGATCATGTACTTCTGGTCGGCGCTGATCGCCTTCGGCGCGCTGGCCTACTCGGTGAACTCCGCGTCCATGTGGATCGTGCTCGGTGTGGTGTTCCTCAGCGCGATCGGCCTGGTCCTGCTTCTGCTGCCGCGGTTCACACCGCGTACCCCGCGCTGGGCGGAGGCCTTCGTGCCGCCCCGCTACCGGCGCCGCCGGGCCGCCCGGGCCGCCGAGGCGCCGGGCGCCGCAACCCCGCAGACGCCTGCGGCCGACGAGGAGCCGGAGTGCGAGGAGGAGCCCGCCGGGCACCGCTCTCCGGTCACCGCGGGAGCGCCCTCGGTCAATGGCGCGACCGCGATCGGCCCCCGTTCGCGCTTCCTGGACCGGCGTACTTCCGGGTCCTCACGCTGACCCGCCAAGGTAAGAATCTGACTAGAGCATTGCCAACTCGTGGGGGAGCAAAGACCCCCAATACCAGACACAACGGCTCGGTTTTTGCTCGGACGGGCAGGTTCACTCTCATGTGTGACAGCTGGCACACCTACCAGGTAAAGACCTCATCAAATAGTTTGTGATACGGTTCACGAGAACCCGGGAGAGAGCCGAAGGACCCCAGTGCGATGGTCCATCGGCGTGAGGTCGGCGTGAGCTTTTCGCCCCTCCGACCGGGACTACGCTCGTCCATGACGACACCCTGCCCCCTGCGAAAGCGGAGTTGCCGCCATGCCGTCCAATGACGCCCGGATCCTGGCCCAGGCCGCCGTACCCACGGCCGCCGTCGGCGTGCTCGCCGCTGTCGTCAGCGGCGTGGTCGCGGGCGGCAAGGGGGCGATCGGGGCGGTCGTCGGGACGGTGATCGTGATCCTCTTCATGGGGATCGGTCTCTACGTTCTGCAGCGCACGGCCAAATCCATGCCGCAGCTCTTCCAGATGATGGGCCTGATGCTCTACGCGGCCCAGCTTCTGCTGCTGTTCATCTTCATGGCCCTGTTCAAGAACACGACGCTGTTCAACCCCCGGGTCTTCGCCATCACGCTCGTGGTCGCCACACTCACGTGGATCGCCGCGCAGACCCGTGCCCACATGAAGGCCAAGATCCTCTATGTCGAACCCGACAAGGCCGACAAGGCCGAGAAGTCCGGGCATTCGTCGTGAGGGGTAGGGGCGGGATAAAGGCGTACGAGAGATCCTGCTATCGTCCGGTGCCAACTGCGGCATCGCGGGCGCGGGCATCTGAGCTGACGCCTGTTCGATCGCGAGGCGAGATGCCCCTCAGCCGCCCCCACATCCGTAACACCAGTCCCGTGCCGAACCGCGGCCATGTGCCGCGCCGACACAACGAGGTTGCCGTATCCATGCGCCACGATGAAGGAGCCCGCGGTGAGTGCTGACCCGACGCAGACGCTCGCTTTCGACACGAGCTGTCACCTGTTCAGCGGGTGTGGCTTCCCGGCTCCGGGCCTGCACTCGTTCCTGTTCGAGCCGATCTTCGGCGACGCGAACAGCAACGTGTACTTCAACAAGACGATGCTGCTGGCGCTGCTCGGGTCGATCATCATCGTGGCCGTCTTCTGGGCCGCCTTCGCCCGTCCGAAGGTCATCCCGGGCAAGCTCCAGATGGTCGCCGAGGCCGGCTACGACTTCGTCAGGCGCGGTGTCGTCTACGAGACCATCGGCAAGAAGGAAGGCGAGAAGTACGTCCCGCTCGTCGTCTCGCTGTTCTTCTTCGTCTGGATGATGAACCTCTGGTCGATCATCCCGGTCGCCCAGTTCCCGGTCACCGCGATCATCTCGTACCCCGTCGGCCTGGCCGCCATCGTCTACATCCTGTGGGTCTCGCTGACCTTCAAGCGCCACGGTTTCGTCGGCGCCTTCAAGAACTTCACCGGCTACGACAAGTCGCTCGGCGCGGTCCTCCCGCTGTCGATGACGATCGAGCTCTTCTCGAACCTGCTCGTGCGGCCCTTCACCCACGCCGTCCGACTCTTCGCGAACATGTTCGCCGGCCACACACTGCTGCTGCTCTTCACGATCGCCAGCTGGTACATGCTGAACGGCATCGGCATCGCGTACTCCGCCGTGTCGTTCGTCATGGTCCTCGTGATGACCGCCTTCGAGCTCTTCATCCAGGCTGTCCAGGCGTACGTCTTCGTACTGCTGACCTGCAGCTTCATCCAGGGCGCGCTCGCCGAGTCCCACTGAGCGCCAACCCGACCACTCACCCATGCACATCCGGTGGCCAACCCCCACCGGTCCTTGAAAGAGAAGGAAGAACCGGCATGTCCGCTCTCCAGACCCTTGCCGCCGGCGCCCAGGTCATCGGCAACCTCGGTTCCATCGGTTACGGCCTCGCGGCGATCGGCCCGGGCGTCGGCGTCGGCATCATCTTCGGTAACGGCACCCAGGCCCTCGCCCGTCAGCCCGAGGCGGCCGGCCTGATCCGCGCCAACCAGATCCTCGGCTTCGCCTTCTGTGAGGCGCTCGCCCTGATCGGTCTGGTCATGCCGTTCGTCTACCCGACCTCCTGACCCGACCGTCGCGCACCATTAGACGAAAGGCACTGATATGAGCCTCTTGGTTCAGCTGGCGGCGGAGAAGCCCGAAAACCCTCTCATCCCGCCGGTCCCAGAGCTCGTCATCGGCCTGATCGCCTTCGTCATCGTCTTCGGCTTCCTCGCCAAGAAGCTCCTTCCGAACATCAACAAGGTTCTGGAGCAGCGCCGCGAGGCGATCGAGGGCGGTATCGAGAAGGCCGAGGCCGCGCAGACCGAGGCCCAGAGCGTCCTTGAGCAGTACAAGGCCCAGCTCGCCGAGGCCCGCCACGAGGCCGCGCGCCTGCGCCAGGAGGCTCAGGAGCAGGGCGCCACGCTCATCGCCGAGATGCGCGCCGAGGGCCAGCGGCAGCGTGAGGAGATCGTCGCCACCGGTCACGCCCAGATCGAGGCCGACCGCAAGTCCGCCGCGCAGTCGCTGCGTCAGGACGTGGGCCAGCTGGCCACCGACCTGGCCGGCAAGCTCGTCGGTGAGTCCCTTGAGGACCACGCCCGGCAGAGCCGCGTGATCGACCGCTTCCTCGACGAGCTCGAGGAGAAGGCCGAGGCCGCGCGATGAACGGAGCGAGCCGCGAGGCCCTGGCAGCCGGACGTGAGCGTCTCGACGCGCTGACGGACTCCACGTCCGTCGACGCGACGCGGCTCGCCGACGAGCTGGCGGCCGTCACCGCGCTGCTCGACCGCGAGGCGGGCCTGCGTCGGGTCCTCACCGACCCGGCGCAGTCCGGCGAGGCGAAGGCCGAGCTGGTCCGGCGCCTGATCGGCGGCCAGGTCTCCGAGACCACCGCCGACGTGGTGGCCGGTCTGGTCCGCTCCCGCTGGTCGCAGCCCCGCGACCTGGTGGACGCGCTGGAGGAGCTGGCGGACGTCGCCGACCTCACCGCCGCGGAGAAGTCGGGCACGCTCGACGACGCCGAGGACGAGCTGTTCCGGTTCGGCCGGATCATCTCCTCCAGCACCGAGCTGCGCGCCGCGCTGACCGACCGCAGGGCCACCGGCGCCGCCAAGACCGAGCTGCTGCACCGGCTGCTCGGCGGCCGCGCCAAGCCGGTCACCGAGCGTCTGGTCACGCGCCTTGTGACCGTGCCGCGGGGACGTAGCCTGGAAGCGGGCCTGGAGGCCCTGTCCAAGCTCGCCGCGGAGCGCCGCAGCCGTGTCGTCGCCGTCGTCACCTCGGCGGTGCCGCTGAGCGAGCCGCAGAAGCAGCGCCTGGGCGCCGCCCTCGCGAAGCTCTACGGCCGCACGATGCACCTCAACCTCGACGTCGACCCCACGGTCGTCGGCGGGATCCGGGTGCAGGTCGGTGACGAGGTCATCAACGGTTCCATCGCGGACCGGCTCGAGGACGCGGCCCGCCGCATGGCGAGCTGACACCGACTTCAAGAGCAGTACGTACTTACGACGGCCCGGGTTGGGCCGTGCAAGAAGAATCCTGGGGGTCGCCCCCAGACCCCCCAAGTGAAACTTCGGGCCCAACAAGGAGAGCAGGGAACCCAGATGGCGGAGCTCACGATCCGGCCGGAGGAGATCCGGGACGCGCTGGAGAACTTCGTCCAGTCGTACAAGCCGGACGCGGCCTCGCGCGAGGAGGTCGGTACGGTCACCCTTGCCGGCGACGGCATCGCGAAGGTCGAGGGTCTTCCCTCGGCCATGGCCAACGAACTGCTGAAGTTCGAGGACGGCACCCTCGGCCTCGCGCTGAACCTGGAAGAGCGCGAGATCGGCGCCATCGTCCTCGGTGAGTTCAGCGGCATCGAGGAGGGTCAGCCGGTGCAGCGCACCGGTGAGGTCCTCTCCGTCGCGGTCGGCGAGGGCTACCTCGGCCGCGTCGTCGACCCGCTCGGCAACCCGATCGACGGCCTCGGCGAGATCGAGACGTCCGGCCGCCGCGCCCTGGAGCTGCAGGCTCCCGGCGTCATGGCCCGTAAGTCGGTGCACGAGCCGATGGAGACCGGCTACAAGGCCGTCGACGCCATGACCCCGGTCGGCCGCGGCCAGCGTCAGCTGATCATCGGTGACCGCCAGACCGGCAAGACCGCCCTGGCCGTCGACACGATCATCAACCAGCGCGACAACTGGCGCTCGGGCGACCCGAAGAAGCAGGTCCGCTGCGTCTACGTCGCCATCGGCCAGAAGGGCTCGACCATCGCCTCCGTGCGTGGCGCCCTGGAAGAGGCCGGCGCGCTGGAGTACACGACCATCGTCGCCGCCCCGGCGTCCGACCCGGCCGGCTTCAAGTACCTGGCGCCGTACACCGGCTCGGCCATCGGCCAGCACTGGATGTACGAGGGCAAGCACGTCCTCATCATCTTCGACGACCTCTCGAAGCAGGCCGACGCCTACCGCGCCGTCTCCCTGCTGCTGCGCCGCCCGCCGGGCCGTGAGGCCTACCCGGGTGACGTCTTCTACCTGCACTCCCGTCTGCTGGAGCGCTGCGCCAAGCTCTCCGACGACATGGGTGCCGGTTCGATGACCGGTCTGCCGATCGTCGAGACCAAGGCCAACGACGTCTCGGCGTTCATCCCGACCAACGTCATCTCCATCACCGACGGCCAGTGCTTCCTGGAGTCGGACCTGTTCAACGCCGGTCAGCGCCCCGCGCTGAACGTCGGTATCTCCGTCTCCCGAGTCGGTGGTTCCGCGCAGCACAAGGCGATGAAGCAGGTCTCCGGCCGTCTGCGTCTGGACCTCGCCCAGTACCGCGAGCTGGAGGCGTTCGCCGCCTTCGGTTCCGACCTGGACGCCGCGTCGAAGTCGCAGCTGGAGCGTGGTCAGCGCCTGGTCGAGCTGCTCAAGCAGGCTCAGTACCAGCCGATGTCCACCGAGGACCAGGTCGTCTCCGTGTGGGCCGGCACCACCGGCAAGATGGACGACGTCCCGGTCGCCGACATCCGCCGCTTCGAGAAGGAGCTGCTCGAGTACCTGCACCGCAAGGAGCAGGGCCTCATGACCTCCATCAAGGAGGGCGGCAAGATGTCGGACGACACCCTCACCGCTGTTGCCGACGCGATCGCCGACTTCAAGAAGCAGTTCGAGACCTCGGACGGCAAGCTTCTCGGCGAGGACGTTCCGGCCGCGGCCAAGTGACGTAAGGAAGGGACCTGACTCATGGGAGCCCAGCTCCGGGTCTACAAGCGTCGCATCCGATCCGTCACCGCGACCAAGAAGATCACCAAGGCGATGGAGATGATCGCCGCCTCGCGTGTCGTCAAGGCGCACCGCAAGGTGCGGGCCTCCGCGCCGTACGCGACCGAGCTCACGCGCGCGGTCACGGCGGTCGGTTCCGGCTCGAACACCAAGCACCCGCTGACCACCGAGGCGGAGACGCCGACGCGTTCCGCGGTGCTGCTCCTCACGAGCGACCGCGGTCTGGCCGGCGCCTTCAACTCCAACGCGATCAAGGCCGCCGAGCAGCTGACGGCGCGCCTCCAGGCGGAGGGCAAGGAGGTCGACACCTACATCGTCGGCCGCCGCGGTCTGGCCCACTACAACTTCCGCGAGCGCAAGGTCGTGGAGTCGTGGTCGGGCTTCACCGACGAGCCCTCGTACGCGGACGCCAAGAAGGTCGCGGCGCCGCTGATCGAGGCCATCGAGACGGAGACGGCGGACGGCGGCGTGGATGAACTCCACATCGTCTACACCGAGTTCGTGTCGATGATGACGCAGACGGCGCTCGACGCCCGGCTGCTGCCGCTGCGCCTCGAAGAGGTCGCGGAGGAGAGCGCCCCCAAGGGTGAGATCCTCCCGCTGTACGACTTCGAGCCCTCGGCGGAGGACGTCCTCGACGCCCTGCTGCCGCGCTACGTGGAGAGCCGCATCTACAACGCGCTGCTCCAGTCGGCGGCTTCGAAGCACGCCGCCACGCGGCGCGCGATGAAGTCGGCCACCGACAACGCGGGCGAGCTGATCAACACGCTCTCCCGTCTTGCCAACGCGGCCCGCCAGGCCGAAATCACCCAGGAAATCAGCGAGATCGTCGGTGGCGCCAGCGCCCTGGCCGACGCGACCGCGGGGAGTGACCGATAAATGACCACTGTTGAGACCGCGACGGCCACGGGCCGCGTCGCCCGGGTCATCGGCCCGGTCGTCGACGTGGAGTTCCCCGTCGACGCGATGCCGGACATCTACAACGCCCTTCACGTCGAGGTGGCCGACCCGGCCAACGCCGGCGAGAAGAAGACGCTGACCCTGGAGGTCGCCCAGCATCTGGGTGACGGCCTGGTCCGCACCATCTCCATGCAGCCCACCGACGGTCTGGTCCGCCAGGCCCCGGTGACCGACACCGGCGACGGCATCACCGTCCCGGTCGGCGACTTCACCAAGGGCAAGGTGTTCAACACCCTCGGTGACGTGCTGAACGTCGACGAGCAGTACACGGGTGAGCGCTGGTCCATCCACCGCAAGGCCCCGAACTTCGACGAGCTCGAGTCGAAGACCGAGATGTTCGAGACCGGCGTCAAGGTCATCGACCTTCTCACCCCGTACGTCAAGGGTGGAAAGATCGGTCTGTTCGGTGGTGCCGGTGTCGGCAAGACGGTGCTCATCCAGGAGATGATCTACCGCGTCGCCAACAACCACGACGGTGTCTCCGTGTTCGCCGGTGTCGGTGAGCGCACCCGTGAGGGCAACGACCTCATCGAGGAAATGGCCGACTCGGGCGTCATCGACAAGACCGCCCTGGTCTTCGGCCAGATGGACGAGCCCCCGGGCACCCGTCTGCGCGTCGCGCTGGCCGGCCTCACCATGGCCGAGTACTTCCGTGACGTCCAGAAGCAGGACGTGCTGTTCTTCATCGACAACATCTTCCGCTTCACGCAGGCCGGTTCCGAGGTCTCGACCCTGCTCGGCCGGATGCCCTCCGCGGTGGGCTACCAGCCGAACCTGGCCGACGAGATGGGTCTCCTCCAGGAGCGCATCACCTCGACCCGTGGTCACTCGATCACCTCGATGCAGGCGATCTACGTCCCCGCGGACGACCTGACCGACCCGGCCCCGGCCACCACCTTCGCCCACCTCGACGCGACGACGGTGCTGTCCCGTCCGATCTCGGAGAAGGGCATCTACCCGGCCGTGGACCCGCTGGACTCCACGTCCCGGATCCTGGACCCGCGCTACATCGCGGCGGACCACTACAACACCGCGATGCGCGTGAAGACGGTCCTCCAGAAGTACAAGGACCTCCAGGACATCATCGCGATCCTCGGTATCGACGAGCTGGGCGAGGAGGACAAGCTCACCGTCCACCGTGCCCGTCGCGTGGAGCGCTTCCTGTCCCAGAACACCCACGTCGCCAAGCAGTTCACCGGCGTCGACGGTTCGGACGTCCCGCTGGACGAGTCGATCGCGGCCTTCAACGCGATCATCGACGGCGAGTACGACCACTTCCCGGAGCAGGCGTTCTTCCTGTGCGGTGGCATCGAGGACCTCAAGGCCAACGCCAAGGAGCTGGGCGTCTCCTGAACCCGGTCATGACTTCATGACCCGGTACGAGTTCGGGTGAGGGGGCGGGCGCGTCCCGCCCCCTCACTCACGCCTACTAGAATTGACCCCAACACCCGGCGCCACTGCCGGGTGGTGACCCGAGGAGCCACCTTGGCTGCTGAGCTGCACGTCGCGCTGGTCGCGGCCGACCGAGAGGTCTGGTCCGGCGAGGCCACCCTGGTCGTCGCGCGCACCACGTCCGGCGACATCGGCGTCATGCCCGGTCACCAGCCGCTGCTCGGTGTGCTGGAGTCGGGCCCGGTGACCATCCGTACGAGTGAAGGTGGAACGGTCGTCGCCGCGGTGCACGGCGGTTTCATCTCGTTCGCGGACAACAAGCTGTCGCTGCTGGCCGAGATCGCCGAGCTGTCGGACGAGATCGACGTCCAGCGCGTGGAGCGGGAGCTGGAGCGTGCGAAGGCGGAGGGCGATGCCACCGCCGAGCGGCGCGCCGACGTCCGCCTGCGGGCGGCGACAGCACGCTGACACTGCACGCTGTGCGATGACGTCATTCAGCCGCGGCTGGGACCTTGGGTCCCAGCCGCGGCTGAAGTAGATCCGGGTCTTTTTTACGTTCCATTACCTAGGAGACGAGGAGGTCGGTGCCGATGGTCCTCGCTCTGACTGTGTGTGGAATCGTGGTCGCGCTCGTGGTGGTGGGGCTGTTCCTGTTCGGCCTGCGCCGCAGACTGATCCAGCGCTCCGGCGGCACCTTCGACTGTTCGCTGCGCTGGGACGTCCCCGAGAAACCGGACGCCAGCGGAAAAGGCTGGAGCTACGGCGTCGCCCGCTACAACGGGGACAGCGTCGAGTGGTACCGCGTCTTCTCCTACGCCTACCGTCCCCGCCGGGTCCTGGAGCGGGCCCAGATCGAGGTGGCCGGCCGTCGGCTGCCCGACGGCGAGGAGGAACTGGCGCTGCTCTCCGACGCCGTGATCCTCGCCTGTACCCATCGGGGCACCCGCCTCGAACTCGCGATGAGCGAAGACGCGCTGACCGGATTCCTCGCGTGGCTGGAAGCAGCCCCGCCCGGTCAGCGAGTGAATGTGGCGTAGCCACATTCACTCTCCCCCGGACGAAGTCTGGGGGAGCGTCAACGTCGCTTAGGGGATCTTTCCCCGGAGCGTCTTACGACATCCCGGAGTTGATGGCGCTCACCAGCTCGCCGTCACTCGTGTCGCCGCTGAACTCCCAGAAGAACGCGCCGCCGAGCCCCTGGGCCTTGGCCCAGCTCATCTTCCCGGCGATGGTCGACGGGGTGTCGTAGGACCACCAGTTGCTGCCGCAGTGCGCGTACGCCGTGCCCGCGATCGTGCCGGTGGCCGGGCAGGACGTCTTGAGGACCTTGTAGTCCTCGATGCCCTGCTCGTAGGTGCCCGCCGCCGGTCCGGTGGCCGTCCCGCCGGGCGCGTCCTGGGTGACACCGGTCCAGCCGCGGCCGTAGAACCCGATGCCGATCAGCAGCTTGCTCGCCGGTACGCCCTGCGCCTTGAACTTGGCCATCGCGTCGGCGGTGTCGAAGCCCGCGGTCGGGATGCCCGTGTACGAGGTGAGCGGGGAGTGCGGTGCCGTCGGCCCGGTGCCGGCCCAGGCGCCGAAGAAGTCGTACGACATCACGTTGTACCAGTTGACGTACTGGGAGGCGCCCGCGTAGTCGGTGGCGTCGATCTTGCCGCCGGCGGAGCCGTCCGCCGTGGTGGCGGCGGTGACCAGGGCGGAGGAGCCGAACTTGGCGCGCAGCGCGGCCATCACGTTCTTGAAGGCCGCCGAGCCGCTGGTGTCACAGCTCAGCCCGCAGGCGTTCGGGTACTCCCAGTCGATGTCGATGCCGTCGAAGACATCGGCCCAGCGGGAGTCCTTGACGAGGTTGTAGCAGGAGTCGGCGAACGCGGTCGGGTTGGCCGCCGCCTGGGCGAAGCCGCCGGACCAGGTCCAGCCGCCGAAGGACCACAGGATCTTGATGTTCGGGTACTTGGCCTTCAGCTCGCGCAGTTGGTTGAAGTTGCCGGCCAGCGGCTGGTCCCAGGTGTCCGCGACCCCGCTGACCGACGTGTCGGCCGTGAACGTCTTCTGGTAGTCGGCGTAGGCGTCGCCGATCGCGCACTGGCCGTTGGTCACGTTGCCGAAGGCGTAGTTGATGTGCGTGATCTTGGCCGCGGAGCCGGAGGTCACCAGGTTCTTCACCTGGTAGTTGCGGCCGTAGATGCCCCACTCGGTGAAGTAGCCGAGCTTGACCTTGGAACCGGTGGTCGGGGGAGTGGTCGTACCGCCGGTGGTGTGCACCGCGACCGCGCCGCTGACCGGGCCCGTCTGGTTCGCGGTGTCGCGGGCCTGGACGGTGTACGAGTAGTCGGTGCCGGCCGTGAGTCCCGTGTCGGTGTACGAGGTGGTGGTCACCGTGGAGACCACCTTGCCGTCGCGCAGCACGTCGTAGTTCTTGACGCCGTTGTCGTCGGTGGCGGCGGCCCAACTCAGCTTCACCGAGGTGTCGGTGATGCCGGACGCGGTCGGGGTGCCGGGCGCGGAGGGTGCCGAGTCGCCGGGGACGGTGGTACCGCCGTCACAACTGGCGCCGTTGATCAGGCAGTTGCTCGGTGATCCGGAGCCGGCGCCGTTGAAGCCGAAGGAGACGGAGCCGCCGGGGGCGATGGTGCCGTCGTAGGACTTGTTCTTGGCGGTCCAGTGGGTGCCGGAGGAGGTGACGTCCGCGTCCCACGCGGAGGTGACCGATGTCCCGGAGGGGAAGTCCCACTCGACGGTCCATGAACTGATCGACGTGGTACCGGTGTTCTTGACGGTCCACTGGCCGCCGAAACCGGTGCCCCAGTCCGAGGACTTGGTGTAGGTGGCGGTGGCGGACGTCGCGGCCTGGGCCGGGCTCGCGAGGCCGACCAGACCGGCCAGGGGGAGCAACAGGGTCGCGAACCCCGCCGCGGCTCTGTGTCTGAAGCGCATGCTGCGCCTCCCTCTCGATCGGGGGTGACGTGGGCATGACTGAGCCTCATACCCACAGTGCCGCGAGGATAGAAAGGTCTGGACCACCGGTCAATAGGTCTGGACCACTCTGTATACGTGCTGTCTGATCCCCAACTCCCTTGTCGGTCCGCCCGCTTGTGCTCAGCCGCACCGCGCGGGCCGGGGGCGGACCGAGCCGCCGGCCATGACCGCTGCCGTCCGCCCGGCGGAGGGCCGTACGCTGACCAGGCACTGAGCGAGGGAGGCGGGCATGAGCGAGGGGGAACGCCCCGGGGGCGTGCTGGTGGTGGACGACGACGCGGCCATCCGGCGCTCGCTGGAGCGTGGACTGAGGCTGAGCGGCTTCGCCGTTCGGGCGGCCGACAGCGGGGCCGCGGCCCTCGCCGCGATCCGTGACACCCCGCCCGACGTGCTGGTGCTCGATGTCTCGATGCCCGGCATGAGCGGCATCGAGGTGTGCACCCGGCTCCGCGACGACGGCCTCGACCTGCCCGTGCTGATGCTCTCCGCCCTGGACGAGACCGCGGACCGGATCGCCGGGCTCCAGGCGGGCGGCGACGACTACCTCGTCAAACCCTTCGCCCTCCAGGAGCTGGTGCTGCGGCTACGGGCACTGCTGCGCCGTCGGCCGCCCACCGGCCGGGAGGTGCTGCGGGTGGCCGGCCTGGTGATCGACCCGGCGGCCCGCACCGCGGAACGGGACGGCCGGCCGCTCGACCTGACCCGGCGTGAGTTCGAACTCCTGGCGGTGCTCGCGCGTAACACCGGGATCGTCCTCACCCGGGACCAGCTGCTGGACCGGGTGTGGGGCTACGACTTCGACGTCCGCAGCGACGCCGTCGACACGTTCGTCAGCTATCTGCGCCGCAAACTGGAGGCGGACGGGCAGCCCCGGCTCGTGCACACGGTGCGCGGGGTCGGCTTCGTGCTGAGGGAGTCGTCGTCGTGAGGCTCTCCACCCGCATCGGGCTCGCGGTCGGGGTGACCGTGCCGCTGCTCGTGCTCGCCTCCGGCTGGCTGCTGCTCCGCCTCGTCGGCAACGATCTGCACCGGGCCGAGGACGACCATCTCCGCGCCCGCGCCACGGCGGTGGCCCCGGCCGCCCGCGCCCTGCTGCGGGCCAGCGCGGGCGGCCGCGCCAAGGCGGCCGACACCCGCGAGCGGCAGCTGTTCAGCGCCGCCCTGGACGTCGGCGTACGGGTCGTCGGAGCGGACGCCACCTTCAGCGGCGGCCCCCAGCCGGACGTCTCGGTCCCGCTGCCCGCCCGGCGGGCGGCCCTCCCGGTCACGGTCCGGGACGGCGGGACCAGCTGGCGTGCCCTGGCCGAGCCCGTCACCACCGTCCGCGGCTCCGGCACGCTGTGGGTCTTCGCACCGAACGCCGCGGACCAGGCACAGCTGCGGCTCGTCCGACGCCGGGTGCTGGTGACCACCCTGCTCGCCGCTCCCCTGTCCGGCCTGCTCGCCTGGGGCATCGCCACCGGCGCCACCGGTCCGCTGCGCCGGCTCCGCAGCCGTACCGCGGGACTCGACCCGCGCACCAGCACCGCCCGACTGCACCACGAGCCGACCGGGGTGACCGAGGTCGACGACCTGGCGGCCACACTCCAGAAGGCCCTAGCCCGCTACGACGAACAGGCCGCCCGCACCGCCGAGGCGCTGGACACCGCCCGTTCCTTCTCGGTGGCGGCCGCCCACGAGCTGCGCACCCCGCTGATGAGCATGGGCACCAACGTCGACATCCTCGCCGCCCACCCCCACCTCCCCGAGCCCGACCGCACGGAGGTCCTCACCGACCTGCGCCACGAACACGCCCGGCTGCTCGGCCTGCTGGTGATGCTGCGCGAGCTGGGACGGGGCGACCTGGTCGAGGGGGAAGCCCTGGGGACCGTGGACCTGGCGGACGTCGCCGACGCGGCGGCGGCCGAGGCCCGGCGGCGCGCCCCGGAGGCCCGGATCACCGTGGACGCGGCACCCGGGCTCACGGTCCACGGCTGGGAACCGGGACTGCGGCTGCTCCTGGACAACCTGCTCGCCAACGCGCTGGCCCACGGCCAAGGCCCGGACGGCCGGGCCGATGTGACGGTCGGGCTGCGGAGCGCGGACGGACAGGCCGTGATCACCGTGGACGACCGCGGAGCGGGAGTGCCGGCCGCCGAACGGGACCGGATCTTCGAGCGGTTCCGCCGCGGGCCCGGCAGTTCGGGCTCGGGGCTCGGTCTGACGCTGGTCGCCCAGCAGGCCGCGCTGCACCAGGGCCGGGTCACGGTCACGGACGGTCCGGACGGCGGCGGAACCCGCTTCGAGGTGCGGCTGCCCCGGGCCGGCGGCGAACTGCCCGCGCACCGCGACTGGTTGATCGCCACAGCCCGGACAAACCGGTCACAGAATTTCCCCAAAGACAGTTCCTAGCCTCCGTCGCGTCGGACGGACGACGGGGCCGTCCGCGGAACGGAGAACGCAATGTACGCACGACACCAGCGGCGCGCCCTGCTCGTGGGGCTCGCCACCGCGGCCCTGCTGGCCGCGGGCACCGGCGCGGCCGAGGCCGGCGGCACGCCCGGGCCGACGGCGCCCCCGACCGGGGACGGGGCACAGGCCCTGTGCAAGCGGGCACCCAGGATCGACCAGCGCATCGACCGCGCGCTGCAGCGGCTCAACGCCGGGGCGGACCGCCGGGGTTCGATCGCCCGGCTGCAGAAGCGGCTGGACAACGCGAAGGCGGCGGGCCACGCCGAGGTCGCCACCTACCTCCAGGACCGGCTCACCTTCCGCAAGTCCCTGGTGCCGATGCTGGAGCAGCGGAAGCAGGATCTGGCCGATGTGCAGACCTGGTGCCGGAGCAACGGCGGGGGCGCGAGCTGATGCGCCCGAAGCTCGCTGCCGCCGCGCTCGCCGTCCTCGCGGGACTCACCGCGGGCTGCGCCCATACCGCCGGATCGCCGGACAAGGCCGCGGCCACCCCCTCCGGCTACTCGCAGATGCAGCAGAAGGTGGCCGCCGCCGAGTCCGGGCTCGCGCAGGCGGACAAGGACACGGCCAAGGACGACACGGACCGCTGAGCAGGGGGCGAGGCGGGGAGCGCCGCGCCTCAGCGCTCCCCGCCCGGCACCCAGAGCACGTCCCCGACGTCCTTGTTGGCGGTGCGGGCGAGGATGAAGAGCAGATCAGACAGCCGGTTCAGATAGGTCGCCGTCAGCGGGTTCATCACCTCGCCGTGCACCTCCAGCGCGGCCCACGTCGACCGCTCGGCCCGCCGTACGACCGTGCAGGCCTGGTGGAGCAGGGCCGCGCCCGGGGTACCGCCCGGCAGGATGAAGGAACGCAGCTTCTCCAGCCGCTCGTTGAAGCGGTCGCAGTCCGCCTCCAGCTTGTCGACGTAGAACTGCTCGACACGCAGGGGCGGGAACTCCGGGTTCTCCACCACGGGTGTGGACAGGTCCGCGCCGACGTCGAAGAGGTCGTTCTGCACCCGGGTGAGGACCTTGACGATCTCCTCGTCCAGCCCGCCCAGTGCGATCGCGGTCCCGATCACGGCGTTCGCCTCGTTGGCGTCCGCGTACGCCGAGATCCGCAGATCGGTCTTGGCGACCCGGCTCATGTCCCCGAGGGCGGTGCTGCCCTGGTCGCCGGTCCTGGTGTAGATGCGTGTCAGATTGACCATGTGACCAGCGTAGTTACGCTCCGGCGGTACGGAAGACGCGTGTGCCCACTGTCACGGCGAGTGTCGCGAAGCCGACGGCGACGAGGACGCCGTACACCATGTGGGTGCTCGTGTACGAGCCGACGTAGGCGTCCCGGAGCGCGTCCACCAGGTAGCGGAGCGGGACGAGGTGGGAGAGGACGTCCAGCCAGGCCGGTGCCAGGGTCATCGGCAGCATCAGGCCGGACAGCAGCATCGACGGCATGGTCACCGCGTTGATCAGCGGGCCGAACTCCTGCGGGGTGCTCACCTTCATCGCCGCCGCACAGGAGAGCGAGCCCAGCGAGACGGTGAGCAGCGCGACGAACCCGAAGCCGATCAGGATGCCGGGCAGCGGGGCGCGCAGCCCCATCGCCACCGCGGCCAGCACCAGCAGCACGGCCTGGAGGACCAGGACCGTGGCGTCCCGCAGCACCCGGCCCAGCAGCAGCGCGAGCCGGCTGACGGGCGTCACCCGCATCCGCTCCAGCACCCCCTGGCCCTTTTCGACGATGACCGCGAACCCGGCGAACGCGGCACCGAACAGCCCGAGTTGGAGCAGCAGTCCAGGGACCAGGACCTGCCAGGAACTGGCCCCGCCGCCCAGCGGCAGCCGGGTCAGGAGCGGGCCGAAGAAGAGAAGGTAGAGCAGCGGCATCAGCAGGCCGAAGAGCAGCGCGAGCCGCGAGCGCAGCGACTGGCGCAGACAGCGGCCGTAGATCAGCGCGGTGTCGTGGAGAAGCATCGGGGTCCTGGTCCTATACGGCTACGGGGGCGGGGTCGGCCGGGGCGGGGCCGCGGCCGGTGATGGCGAGGAAGGTGTCCTGGAGCGTCGCGTCGATCGAGCCGCCGTGCGCCAGCTTCAGCGCGGTCGGGGTGCCCTCGGCGGCGACCACGCCCCGGTCGACGATCACCAGGCGGTCGGCGAGGGCGTCGGCCTCGTCGAGGTAGTGGGTGGTGAGGAAGACCGTGGTCCCGTGCTCGTCGCGCAGCCGCCGCACCAGCGCCCACAGGTCGGCCCGGCTGCCCGGGTCCAGACCGGTCGTCGGCTCGTCGAGGAACAGCACCTTCGGGCGGTGGGTGAGGGCCATCGCGATGTCGAGGCGCCGACGCTGGCCGCCGGAGAGCGCGCCGCACTTGCGGTCGAGGAGCCCGGTGAAGCCCAGATCGTGCGCCAGTTCCCGGGCCCGGGCGGCCGCCTGGTCTCTGGTCAGGCGATAGAGGCGGCCCTGGGTGACCAGTTCCTCCCGCACCGAGACCTGCGGGTCGACGCCGCCGGACTGGGCGACGTAACCGCAGACGCGGCGCACCCCGGCCGGGTCGGCGGCCAGGTCGTGGCCGGCCACCGTGGCCGTGCCGCCGGTCGGCGTCAGCAGGGTGGTGAGCATCCGCAGGGTGGTCGTCTTGCCGGCGCCGTTCGGGCCGAGGAAGCCGAGGATCTCGCCCGCGCGGACGGTGAGGTCGATCCCGCGCACGGCCGCCACCGGGCCGTGCCTGGTCTGGAAGGTGCGGGCCAGTCCGGCCGCGCTGATGACTGCTGTCATGCGACCAGAAAAACAGAGGGACTGAAATTTTGCAATGACTCCAAAATTTCTATGACACCAGCGAGGGGTAGGATCCGGACATGGCAGAGGGGCTCAGGGAGCGGAAGAAACGGCAGACCCGGCAGTACATCTCGGACGTCGCCACCGGGCTGTTCGTCGAACGCGGCTTCGACGCGGTGACCGTCGCGGAGATCGCCGAGGCCGCCGACGTCTCCGTGAACACCGTGTACAACTACTTTCCGGCCAAGGAGGACCTGTTCCTCGACCGCTCCGCCGGTCTTGTCGACCGGCTCGCCGGGTGGGTGCGCGGGCGCCGGAAGGGGGAGTCCGCGGTGGGCGCCGTCCTGCGCGAACTGCGCGAGGAGGTCGAGGCCGTCTCGCCCCGGGTCGGGCTCATGCCCGGTTACGCCCAGTTCCTGCGGGTGATCGAGGAGGCGTCCGCGCTGCGCTCCCGGCTGTGGGTCATCGGCCAGGAGGTGCAGGCCAAGGCGGAGGAGGCGCTGCGCGAGGACACCGGCGCCGCGGCCGACGACCCGATGCCACAGCTGATCGCCGGTCAGCTCGGCTGGGTGCACAGTACGGTCATGTCGGTCATCGGTCGCGAAATGGTCAAGGGGGGCGATCCTCGCGAAGTATCACGTGAGGTGCTGGTGCTTCTCGACGACATCGAGGACCTGTTGAGCGAGAAGGTCCTCAACTACGCCGTGCGTGGCGCGGAATGACCGGTGCCGCCGCGACCGCCTGACGGGACGTGACGGTTGTCTCACCCCCTGAGACCGTGACACGCGTTACTTACCTGGTTTCCCGCCCCCTCACGAGCGCTAGGGTCCGCCCAAGAGCCATACCTAAACAGCGTGTAAGGGGAGCGGAGTGGCACGGAAGCTTGCCGTCATCGGTGCCGGCCTGATGGGTTCCGGCATCGCCCAGGTCGCCGCACAGGCCGGCTGGGACGTGGTCCTGCGTGACGTCACCGACGAGGCACTGGACCGTGCGATCGGCGGTATCCAGGCCTCGTACGACAAGTTCGTGAGCAAGGGGAAGCTGGAGGCGCACGACGCCGACAGCGCCCTGGGCCGCATCACCACGACCACCGACCTGGACGCCGTCGCCGACGCGGACATCGTGGTCGAGGCGGTCTTCGAGAAGCTGGAGGTCAAGCACGAGATCTTCCGCGCGCTCGACAAGATCGTGCGCCCGGACGCCGTGCTCGCCTCCAACACCTCCGCCATCCCGATCACCAAGATCGCGGCGGCCACCGAGCACCCCGAGCGTGTCGTCGGCGTCCACTTCTTCTCGCCGGTGCCGATGATGCAGCTCGTCGAGCTCGTCCGCGGCTACAAGACCAGCGACGAAGCCCTCGCCACCGCGCGGGAGTTCGCCGAGTCCACCGGCAAGACCTGCATCGTCGTCAACCGGGACGTCGCCGGCTTCGTGACGACCCGGCTGATCTCGGCGCTCGTCGTCGAGGCCACCAAGCTGTACGAGTCGGGCGTCGCCACCGCCGAGGACATCGACCTGGCCTGCAAGCTGGGCTTCGGTCACGCCATGGGCCCGCTGGCCACGGCCGACCTCACCGGCGTCGACATCCTGCTGCACGCCACCAGCAACATCTACACCGAGTCGCAGGACGAGAAGTTCGCCCCGCCGGAGCTGATGCGCCGGATGGTTGACGCCGGTGACATCGGACGCAAGAGCGGGCAGGGCTTCTACACGTACTGAAACACCAGTGCGTACCACCTCTGGCCGCTTCCGAATCACATCGGAACCAGAACTGAACCACCTCTGAAAACGCACAAACCCCAGGAGTGTCCCTCCTGGGGGTGAATTCGGTATCGGTTCGCTTACAGATGGCAACCTCGGACCGTCGAATGCAGTCAGAAGTTGCATCACCGGACATCACTTTCATGGAGTAGGACACGCACTCTCGGGGAGCGCATATGTACATCAGGGGCGACCACGCCGAGCTGGTCGTCGGGGGCCGCCTCGACGTCCGCAGCGCGGCGGACGCCCGTACGGTCCTGCACACGGCCGTCGACGACGGAGTCGGCGATCTGGTGCTGGACCTGTCCGAGCTGGACTCCTGGGACGCCACCGGACTCGGGGTGATCATGGGGGCCCACCGGCGGGCCGGCCGCTGCGGCCGCCGCCTGGTGCTGCGCGACGTACCGCCGCAGATGCAGCGCCTGCTGGTGGCCACCCGGCTGCACCGGATCCTGGCGATCGAGGGGGGCATCGGGGTGGAGTCGCTGCCCAGGGTGTGACGCAGGGGGTGCCCCGGGCGGACGGCGCGCATGCGCATGTCAGACGCAATCCTCACGAGACTGTGATGTCTCGGACGGCGCGGTACCCCGGACTGTCGTAGATACTGTGCCAAGGTTTAAGGTTCGGTCGCCCGCCGCCGTTACCACCCTTCGAGCGCGGGCCCGGACCAGAAGCGACAGCGCAGTGTGCAACAGGCCGGGAGGGGCCCGAATTCACGGCACACCACGCTTTTGGGGGGCTAGGAACCTATGGACCCGATCAACCCGGGACCCGAGGGGTACGGCCAGGACGGCGACGGCAGCACGCCGCGCCAGCGCCCGCCCAGGGAATCCCTCACCAACGACTTCGGCCAGAGCACACCGGCTCGCACGGCACGACTGGTCACCGGTGACTTCCTGCTGACCGTCAACCCCGTCGACGGCAGCGAGATTGAACCCTGCCCGCCGGCCGAACGCCCCGCCAGACCCGAGAAGCGCACCGCCGCCGAGCGCACCGACCACGAGCGCGCCGCCCGGCCGCCGGTACCGCCCGGCCCCGCCCAGCCCGAACTGCACCTCCTGGAGCGCCAGGACGACCGCGAGCATCTCGTACGGCTCCTCGCCCGCGGCCGCTCCGTGCGTCTCACCGGCCCCTCGGGCTCCGGCCGCACCGCACTCCTCGACCTGGTCGCCGACGACTGCTCCGACCTCGCCCCCGACGGCGTGGTCCGCCTCAACGGCTTCCACCGCACCCCCGAAGACCTGCTCCACGACCTCTTCCACGCCGTCTACCGGGCGCCCGCCCACCGTCCCGATCACGAGGAACTCCTCGAACTGATCCGTGACATCGGCGCGGTCGTCGTCCTCGACGACATCGAGTTCGGCGGCGCCGGGCTCGACGAGCTGATCGACGCCACCCCCGAGTGCGCCTTCCTGATCGGCGCCACCCCGGACGTGCCGGCCCCCTCCGCCGACTCCGCCGTCGAGGACGTCCCCCTCAGCGGACTGCAGCGGGCCGGGGGAGTGGAGATCCTGGAGCGCGCGGTCGGCCGGGTGCTCACCGAGGAGGAGGCCAACTGGGCCGGCGACCTCTGGTTCGAGTCCGAGGGCCTGCCGCTGCGGTTCGTGCAGGCGGGCGCACTGCTCCGCCAGCGCGACCAGGTGCGCGCCAGCACGGACGCGGTCGACGAGTTCGGCGTCTTCGCCTCCGAGCTGCCGGTCGAGGCACCGCTCGACGTGCCCTTCGACGCCGAGGCCACCGACGAGGTCCCGCTCCCGTCCCTCGGCGAGGCGGCCGCGCCCGCCCCGCTGCTCGCCGCCCGGCTCAGCGCCTCCGCCCGGGCCACCCTGCGCTTCGCGGTCGCCCTCGCCGGCGAGGTCCCGCACCAGGCCCACCTGCCCGCGCTCGTCGGCGACACCCACGCGGACGCGGCCCTCGGCGAACTGGCGGCCTGCGGACTGGTCTCCCCGGTGGGCTCCCGCTACCGGCTCGCCGCGGGCGTCCTGCAGCAGCTGGAGGCCGTCGGCTACGCCGACGACACCGCGGCCCAGGCGCTCACCGCCGCCCAGCACTACGCCTGGTGGGCCGGTCACCCCTCCGTCACCCCGGAGCGGGTCTGCGCCGAGGCCGACGCGCTCCTCGCCGCGCTGGCCGTCCTCGTCCCCGCCACCGTGCCACCGGCCGAGGACGAGGAGTCCACGCCGGTACGACTGGCCCGTACGGCCGCGCCCGCGTTCGCGGCCGGGCTGCACTGGGGTGCCTGGGAAGCCGCGCTGCGGAGCGGCGCCGAAGCCTCCCGGCTCGCCGCCGAGGTCGGCGAACAGGCCTACTTCCACCACGAGTTGGGGATACTCGCGCTCTGCGGCGGCCAGCTGGACCGGGCCCGGGCCGAGCTGGAGGCCTCGATCGGCCTGCGCGGGGCGCTCTCCGACAAGCGGGGTACGACGGCCGGCCGGCGCGCGCTGGCGCTGGTCGCCGACCTCTCGGGCGAGGCGCCTCCCGCCATCGCCGCGACGGCGGGCGACGAGATATCCGACGCCCGCCACGAGGAGTCCATATCCCCGGCGGGAGGGATCACGACCCCCTTCCCGGCCGTGCACTCCCCGTTCTCGGACACGGTGGTCACCCGCCGGGTCCCGGAGGAGCCGACGCCGGTCGAGAGCGGCGGCGGCCTCGTCCGCATGGCCCGCCGCAACCTGGTGGCGGTGGGCGCGGGCGTCCTCCTCACCGCCGTCCTGGGCACCGTGGTCGGGCTGGGCATGACGTCCCACGACAACGCCGACGACCCGTCCAACAACGTGAGCGTCAACCCTTCGGCGAGCGAGGGCACGGGCGACGGCAGCCTGGGCGCGGACCCCAAGCAGTCCTCGGGCACATCGGACACGGGCACGGCGACGAGCAGGCCGACGGACCCGGGCACCGACGGCACGCTCGGCACCTCGGACGACCCGACATCCCCGACGGGCGGCGCGACGCCCTCGGACACGCCGACGGGGACGAAGGGGTCATCGAGCGGCGGCACGACACACTCACCGTCGAAGTCGCCGTCACAGAGCCCGTCGAAGTCGTCCTCACCGTCGGCCAGCCCGTCGAAGTCGTCCTCACCTTCGGCGAGCCCGTCGCCGTCGCCGGATCCGTCCGACTCCCCGTCCACGACCGACACCGCCAGCGGCCCGACGTCCAGCGGCCCGGCCGCGTCGAGCAGCTCGGCAGCGGCGTCGGAGAGCAGCAGCACGGGAACATCGACCGGCCTGGTGATCTGAAACAACCGGGCGGCGGCGCTTCACGCACCGCCGCCCGCGTTCGTTTCTCCGTCGGTCCTCAGAACAGACGCAGCTTGTCGTCCTCGACGCCCCGCAGCGCGTCGTAGTCCAGGACCGTGCAGCCGATGCCCCGGTCCGTGGCGAGGACGCGTGCCTGCGGCTTGATCTCCTGGGCCGCGAAGACGCCCCGGACGGGCGCCAGATGAGGGTCGCGGTTCAGCAACTCAAGGTAGCGGGTGAGCTGTTCCACGCCGTCGATCTCGCCCCGGCGCTTGATCTCGACCGCGACGGTCTGGCCGTCCGCGTCGCGGCAGAGGATGTCCACCGGGCCGATCGCCGTCATGTACTCGCGGCGGATGAGGGTGTAGCCGTCGCCGAGGGTTTCGATGTGGTCGGCCAGCAGCTCCTGCAGGTGCGCTTCCACGCCGTCCTTGATCAGGCCCGGGTCGACGCCCAACTCGTGTGAGGAGTCGTGGAGGATCTCCTCCATCGTGATGATGAGCTTCTCGCCCGCCTTGTTGACGACGGTCCAGACGCCTTCCTCGTCACCGGCCCCCTCCTTGAGGGTGCACGGCGGCGACATCCAGTTGAGGGGCTTGTAGGCCCGGTCGTCCGCGTGGACGGAGACGCTGCCGTCGTTCTTCAAGATGAGCAAACGCTTGGCCGAGGGCAGGTGGGCGGAGAGCCGGCCGACGTAGTCCACGGTGCAACGGGCGATGACGAGACGCATGGGAGCCAGCCTACGGGGCTTGCGGACCCGGTATGACCGCTCCGGCAGGTCGCACCACGCCACTCCGCGGAGGCCACCACTCGACCTGTGTCCGGCAGGGGGCGGGCAGGGAACAGGCGGCGAGTTCCTAGGTCCGGATCACGCGCTCGTCCGGTGGATTTCGGCATCGTGACCCCGGAATGGCTCTGTCGCCTTCCTCAGTCCCTTCCGCCATTCCTCGGGGGCGATGGGGACATGACCGGAATGAAGATCGATTTCGCGCTGAGCCAAGTCGTCCGGGAGGTGCAGCCAGACGGCCGGTTCCTTGGTCGTCCCTCCCACGAGGATGAGAATTCCGGTCTTACGGAGGAGCTCACCGCGAGCCGCCCAGTCGTCACGCTCCCACTGCTGCCGGTACGTGACCCCCGTGCCTTCCTCGATCCATCGAGCGGGGATCACCGGCATGGACTTCAGCGTCTCCAGCGCTTTTTCGTGCTCTTCCATGCTTCGGATGACCGCCAGTGCCGCAGCGCTCCCTGGTTTGAGGCTCGTCAGGTTTCCGGCGAGGTTGTCCAGAGCCTCCGTAATCCGCTTGATTTCGTGAGACTTGTCGACCCCCGGAACGTAAGTGCGAGTTGTGATCTCCAGCCCGCCCGCTGCTGCCAGAAAGCGCTCTGTCAAAAGTTCTTCGATGAGACTCTTCTGCCAGGACGTGACCCACTTGCAGCGTGTGCCGTCTTTGCGCCCCCAAGAGCGACACAGGTAGTAGCTGTACTCCCTGACCGTTCCGTCTGCGAGCTTCCGCCTGGAAGTATTGGAGTACAGCGGTTCACCACACTTGCAGAACGCAACACCTGCCAGGTGTGTGGCTGTGCGCTTCGGGCCTCCCTTGCCGCGAGCCCTCCTGGCCATTACCTCTTGCAGCTTCTCCCATTCGTCCTCGGTGAGGAGAGGGTCCGCCCAGACGACGGGTAAGCCGTGACGAATGATGGGCTCACCCTTGTGCATGGCGTAGCCCATGATGGACTTCTTGGTGAATACGGCCGTCATCGTGCTGGTGGCCCATTTGGTTCCCTTGACGTCGCACTTGACGCCGATTCGGCCCTCCTGTGCGTTCACGTTGCGTATATGGTCAAGGGCGGTGAGAACCCCTCGGGCGTTCCAGTCCCTGGCGATGGAGCCCAGGGATTCATTCCTGTTCACAATGCGGTCGTAGGCCTCCTGTACCAGGGGGCCTGTTACCGGGTCGATTTCGAGACGCCACCGGGATGTGCCGTTGTGCGCGAAGACGGTAGCGCGATAACCGAACGGCCAGGTGCCGCCGCCCCAAAGGTTCTCGTCGCGGTGGTGCTTCGTCTGGTTGAGCTTCTTTTCCTTGACCGAGTTCCGGTAGTTGGCCGCCTGGGCTGCCTTGATGCCCGCAACCATGCGACCGTTCGGTGTCGAAACGTCGAAGGACGGGTCGTCCAGAACCAGGATGTCTTTTTCGTTGTTCAGCACCCATCGGATGAAGGACCACCAGTGCATGTCGTCCCGGCTGATCCGGTCCTGTGTGGTCACCATGAGGGCGTCCCACTCGTGGACCAGGGGAGCCCGCAGCCACCTTCCGAGGGACGGCCGCTGATCGAGATCCACTGCCCCGGAAACGGTCACGTCCTCCACCCACCCTGCGACCGTATGGCTGCCCTTGACGATGGCTTCCGACAGTTCGACTCCCTGACGTTCCAGCGCCGACGACGTCTCCGTGTCTCGACTGATCCGCTTGACGGCCAACACGCGCATGTCTGTCTCCCCCGGCGTCCACGGACATCCGTGCCCAAAGCTACCGAGTGTTTGGAGATGTCAAAGTCACAGTCTCTGTTTTGACCAGGATCTGACCACTCGTGGTTGACCCGGATGAGTCGCTTGCACACCTCTGTTCAACACTGGCCGATTGTGTGCCTAAAGGGACCGGCGCATATACGCAATCTCCTGGTGGGGTCACCGCCCGTTGCCTACCGTAGTAAACGGGAGGTCGCGATGTGTGTACTCAGAGTGTTCGGTATCGCGAACTCCCTTACCTGTCCGGCAACCCCTGTTGTTCGGGGGTGCGAGAGGAGAACCCATGTCGCTCGACGTCTCACCGGCCCTACTCGAACAGGCCGAGCGAGGCGAGGTCGACGAAGCAGATTTCGTCGACTGCGTCCGGACCTCCCTGCCCTACGCATGGGAGATGATCAGCTCCCTGGTGGCCCAGCTGAAGGTGGACGGCGGAGACTTCGCCGACAACCAGACGCCCCCGCCGGACGAGCAGGCACGCGGTCAGCTGCTGCGTGCGCTCGCGAGTGACGCCATACGCGGCGCCCTGCAGCGGCACTTCGGTGTGCGGCTTGCCTTCCAGAACTGCCACCGGGTTGCGGTGTTCCCGCTGGACGTCTCGGTCGACGAGACGCTGGCCCGCTTCACCTCGGTGCGCAGTCAGCTGCTGAACCAGTCCCCGGAGTTCCGGGACTGCTGACACGGAGCTCCGGTACTGCTGACGCAGTGAGCCGCTTGCTTGCCGCTCCACACGCGGGAGGTGCAATCAGTCACTGGGGCGGCAAGCTCCCCGCGGAGGTGTGAGGTCACCGGAGGTGCGGCAGTACCTCGGCACCCAGCCGTCGTACGTTCTCCTCCGTGGCCGCAAGGTCTCCGGATCCCTCGGTCAACAGGGCGAAACGGGAGATACCGGTCCGCTCGGAGGTCGCGGCGAGCCGGTCGACACACAGCCGCGGGGTACCCACCGGGTGCAGTCCGCAGAGCAGTTCCGTGTACGCGAGCGGGTCGCGCATCGAGCGGAACCGGCCGTCCACCGTCACATGGGCCTCCAGCCCCTGCTTCAGCCAGCCGGGCATCGCCTTCGTCAGGGTCTCCGCGGCGTCGGTGCGCCGGTCGGCGATCTGGCAGACCCCGGCCGAGACATGGGCGGCGCCCGTGATCTCCTCCGTGGGCCGCCCGGCCGCCCGCGCGTGCTGTCGCCACAGGGCGACCATCTCGGCCTTCTCCTCGTCCCCGACATGCATGCCGAGCAGCATCGGCAGCCCTCGCTCGGCGGCCAGCCGGACGCTCGCCGGCGAGGTGCACGCGACCACGACCTCCGGTCCCGGCACCTCGGTCAGCGCCTCCGACGGGCGCGGTACGACGGGCACTTCACGGAACGAGAAGCGCGGACCCCTGGCCGACACGCGCGGTTCGCGCAGCCAGCGGACCAGCAGATCGAGTGATTCCGGGAAGCCCCGTTCGTATGCCTCCAGTCCGGCCCCGAACACCTCCAGATCCACCCACGGCCCGCCCCGTCCCACGCCGAGCGTGAAGCGGCCGCCGCTGGTCACATGCAGCAGCGCGGCCTGTTCGCCGAGCGCCACCGGGTGGACCGTGGGCAGTACGCTCACCGCCGTACCGACCCTGAGGCGGCTGGTGCGGCCCAGCAGCAGTGCCGCCAGGGTGACCGCGGACGGGCACGTGCCGTACGGCACGAAGTGGTGCTCGGCCAGCCAGACCGCGTCCAGACCGGCCTCCTCGGCCACTTCCGCCGTGCGCACCGCCCGGTGCAGGGCCTCCCCCTGGCCCTGGCCCGGGAACTGGGCGGCCAGCACAAAACTTCCAACGCGCATCGCATTTCCTGCTTTCCTGGCTCCTACCCGGAGCTCCCCCACCCGGCATAACCGTCTGACACGTGCCGAGGACACGGCCTGGCGAAGAGATTTGCGGATTGTCTGGAGAATGGGTCGTCCTGGAGGGGGACTTGTGCGGGTTGGTGCCCTACGCGTACCCCCGTACGCGCGTCGTAGGCTGGTCACAGCCCGTGCTTCCTGTATAGCCCCGAGAGGTGTCCCGTGTCCCCGCGTCGCAACCGACCCAAGGGCCCGAACCCGGCGGCCTCCTCCGGCCGGAGCGCCGAGGACGACCGCGCGGACCGCTACGGCGGCTGGCAGTCCACGGAGAGCTGGCAGGGCGAGGAGTGGAGCGTACGGCATGTGGCGGGCGCCAGCGCGGTCGGCAAGACGTACCGCTGCCCGGGCTGCGACCAGATGATCGCCTCCGGTGTCCCGCACGTGGTGGCCTGGCCCGAGCACTCGGGCGTCGACGAGCGCCGGCACTGGCACAAGGCCTGCTGGAACGCGAAGGACCGCCGCACCACGCGGGTGCAGCGGTCCCGTAACGCGCCGAAGTTCTGAGAGCCGTACGGCTACACGTCCCGCTTCTCCAGCAGCGCGCAGGCGCCCGCGAACGCGACGGCCGTCACACCCAGGACGATCCACAGCGGGTCCCAGCCCGAAGGGCCGCCGTCGCCGAGCGAGTTGGAGTAGAAGATGCTCATCTGGTTCGGGATCGAGTACTCGAACAGGGCCGTACGCACCTTCTCCAGCTGCGAGGAGAACATGAACAGCGCGATCACCAGCGGGGCGAGCACCGCGCCGATCATGATGGTGATGGCGCCCGCCGAGTGCCGGATGACGGAACCGACGAGCAGGGAGAGCAGCCCGAGCAGCGCGATGTAGAGGCTGACGCCGACGGTCGCCTTCAGCCATTCCCCGCCGGAGGGTGTCCGGGCGGCGCTGCCCATCATCGACACCTGGGTCATGGCCACGAACGAGCTGGTCGCGAGCGTGATCACGAAGGCGACCACGAAGAAGACGATCGACTTCGCGGCGAGCACCCGCACCCGGGACGGGCAGGCCACCATCGTCGTACGGATCATGCCGGTGCCGTACTCGGAGGCCGTGGTCAGCACGCCCAGCGTGATGATGCAGATGCAGCCGAGCAGCAGTCCGAAGAAGCCCAGGGACAGGGCGTTCTGGCCGCCGAGGTCCTCGGTGGAGGAGCCGCTGACGATCGCGGCGGCGAGCAGGCCGATGCCGACGACGAGCAGCACGAACACGCCGAGCGTCCACATCGTCGAGCGCACCGACCGGATCTTCGTCCACTCGGAGGTGATCGCGTGCCCGAGGTTGGTGCGCACCACCGGGATCGGCGAGGTGTAACCGGGGTACGGACCGCCGGGCGCCGCCTGCCAGTCGGGCGCGGCCTGGGGTGCCTGCGGCATCGGGGGCTGGTGGGTGCTCATCGGGCGTCCTCGGGCTTGGTCAGGTCGGCGGGGGCGGAGGCGGGCGCGGCGGGGGCAGCGGCGGGCGCCGAGGCCGGCTGTGACGATTCGGCGGCGGGCGCCGGAGCGGGCGCGGGCGCCGGGGCCGCGTAGGGGTTGTACGGCCCCTGCGGAGCGCCGTACGGCCCCGCGGGCGCCCCCTGTGCCCCGTACGGGTTCGCGAACGGGGCACCGCCCTGCTGGGGCGGCGGCGGGGCGTACCAGCCCGGCTGGCCCTGTCCGGGCACCGGCATCGGCGGCTGCGCCCCGGGCGGCAGCGGCTGCTGGAGCCCGGCCTTCTGGTCGGTGGTGGACCGGTAGTCCACGGCGCCCTGCGTCATCCGCATGTACGCCTCTTCGAGGGAGGCCTGGTGCGGCGACAGCTCCCACAGCCGTACGTCCGCCTCATGCGCGAGGTCGCTGATCCGCGGCAGCGGCAGGCCGGTCACCCGCAGCGCGCCGTCCTGCTCGGGCAGCACATGGCCGCCGGCCTCGGTCAGCGCCGAGCTGAGCTTCTCGCGCTGCTGGGGCTCGGTGTCCGGGGTGCGGACTCTCGCGAAGTCGGCGGAGTTGGCCGAAATGAAGTCCGTCACGCTCATGTCGGCGAGCAGCTGGCCCCGCCCGATGACGATGAGGTGGTCGGCGGTCAGCGCCATCTCGCTCATCAGATGGGAGGAGACGAAGACCGTACGGCCCTCGGCCGCGAGCGACTTCATCAGGTTGCGCACCCAGAGGATGCCCTCGGGGTCGAGGCCGTTGACCGGCTCGTCGAAGAGCAGCACCTGGGGGTCGCCGAGGAGCGCGGCGGCGATGCCGAGGCGCTGGCCCATACCGAGCGAGAAGCCCTTGGAGCGCCTGCCGGCCACGTCCTGCAGCCCCACGACCCCGAGCACCTCGTCCACCCGGCGGGCCGGGATGGCGGACAGCTGGGCCAGGCTGAGCAGGTGGTTGCGGGCGCTGCGGCCGCCGTGCACCGCCTTGGCGTCGAGCAGCGCGCCGACCTGGCGGGCGGCGTTGGGCAGCTTGCGGTACGGGTAGCCGCCGATGGTGACCGAGCCGGCGGTGGGGTTGTCCAGACCCAGGATCATCCGCATGGTCGTCGACTTGCCCGAGCCGTTGGGCCCGAGGAAGCCGGTGACGGCCCCGGGACGCACCTGGAAGGAAAGGTTGTACACGGCGGTCTTGTCGCCGTAGCGCTTGGTCAGGCCGACAGCCTCGATCATGCTCCGCACCCATCGAAAGGATCAGGACAGCAGGGCAGACGCCCCCGTAAGGGTTAGGAGGATATCCGGGCGCTGACGGTTCCCATCAAGAAGTGGCAAAGCCGGTCGCTACCGATCAAGTCATTGGGCATCCCGATTCTTCAGCAGGACGTACCCGCCGGCCAGTGCGGCGACCACCCACAGCCCCATGATCCCGAGCCCGCCCCAGGGCCCGTAGGGGACGTCGTCGCCGGCTCTCGGCACCACCTGCATGATGTGGCCGCCCGCCTGGTCGGGCAGGAACCGGCCGATCTTCTTCGTCGCGTCGACGTTGCCGAGGATGTTGGAGATCAGGAAGAAGAACGGCATCAGGATGCCCATCGACAGCATCGGCGAGCGCAGCATCGCGGCCACACCCATGGAGAACATCGCGATGAGCGTCATGTACAGCCCGCCGCCGACGACCGCGCGCAGCACCCCGGTGTCGCCCAGGTGAGCCCGGTGGGAGCCGAGCATCGCCTGCCCGAGGAAGAAGGCGGTGAAGCTGGTCACCATGCCGACGGCCAGTGCGAGCCCCGCCGCCACCCCGATCTTGCTGAACAGGAAGGTGGCCCGCTGCGGCACCGCGGCCAGCGAGGTCCTGATCATCCCGGTGCTGTACTCGTTCGACACGACCAGCACCCCGAACACGATCATCGCCAGCTGGCCGAGGGTCATCCCGGCGAAGCTGATGTTGGTCGGGTCGAAGGAGAGCCTCTGCCGCGCCGGCATGTTCGCGAACTGGTGGTTCGCCAGCCAGGAGAGCAGTGTCCCGAGAGCCACGGTGAGCACCAAGGACAGGGACAGCGTCCACACCGTGGACGCGACGGACCGGATCTTGGTCCACTCGGACCGTACGACCTGCGTGACGACCGCCATCTCAAGCCCCCTTGTCCCAGCCGGCGCCCCACTCCTGCGGCACCGGGGGCGAGTCGGAATGCGCGTGGTACTCCACGGACTCCGCCGTCAGTTGCATGAACGCCTCCTCCAGCGAGGCCTGCTGGATGCTCAGCTCGTGCAGCACGACCCCGTTCTGCGCGGCCAGCTCCCCGATCGGTTCGGCCTTCCCGCCCTCCACCTCCAGCGCCCCGGTCCCCGTCTCGACGACGGTGATCCCGGCCCCGTGCAACACGTCGAGCAGCCGCTCGCGCTGGGGGGAGCGGACCCGTACGTACGACCGTGAGTTCGCCCGGATGAAGTCCGCCATGGAGGTGTCGGCGAGCAGCCGCCCCTGCCCGATGACGACGAGGTGATCGGCGGTCAGTGCCATCTCGCTCATGAGGTGACTCGACACGAACACGGTCCGCCCCTGAGCGGCAAGCGATTTCATCAGGGTCCGGATCCAGTGGATCCCTTCCGGGTCGAGCCCGTTCACCGGCTCGTCGAACATCAGGATCCGCGGATCACCCAGCAGCGCCCCGGCGATCCCGAGCCGCTGCCCCATCCCCAGCGAGAACCCCTTGGCCTTCTTCCGCGCCACGGCCGTGAGCCCCACGGTGTCCAGCACCTCGGTCACGCGGCGCCGGGGAATCCCGTTGCTCTGCGCGAGACACAGCAGATGGTTGAAGGCAGTCCGGCCACCGTGCATGGCCTTCGCGTCGAGCAGCGCCCCGATGTACGTCAGCGGGTCCTTCAGCTGCTGGTACCGCTTGCCGTCGATCCGCACCTGGCCGGCCGTGGGGTGGTCGAGCCCGAGGATCATCCGCATGGTCGTGGACTTCCCGGCCCCGTTGGGCCCGAGGAACCCGGTCACGATGCCGGGCCGCACGGTGAAGGTGAGATCGTCGACCGCCGTCTTGTCGCCGTACCGCTTGGTCAGTCCCTCCAGCTCGATCATGCGGCCACGCTATGACCGGGTTCGGGGGGGCTGCCACTCGATGGCGCCGAAGGGGGTGGGCACGGTGGGTGGGAGGGTGCGGCTCCGTCGTGGTTGCTCGCGCAGTTCCCCGCGCCCCTGAAGGGGCGCCGGCTGCAGCGCCCTGCTTTCAGGGGCGCGGGGAACCGCGCGAACAGCCCCCACCGGCCCGCACCCGACACCGAAGCCCCACCACCCCGAAAACCAACTGACCCGCACCCGATGACGAAGGCCCGCATCCCCTCCGCCGCACCCGTATCCCACGACGAAGGCCCGCACCCCCGAAGGAAATGCGGGCCTTTGTGTCGCTACTGCTTACCGGGACTGCTGAGCCGGAACCCCGCGGGAGATCGGCTCGTCCTCCGCCGGAGAGCTCGCGGCAGCCACCGCGGCACCGGTCAGCGTGGCCAGCATCTCGCGGACGTTGGTCAGCTGGGCGTTGATGCTGTCGCGGCGGTTGGTCAGCGCGGCCAGCTCGCGCTCGGATTCCGAGCGGATCCGGTCGGCCTTGGCGTTCGCGTCGGCGACGATGTCCTCGGCCTGGCGCTGAGCCGTCTCGACGGTCTGGCGCGCACGGCGCTCCGCGTCGGTGCGCAGCTTCTCCGCCTCCAGGCGAAGCTGCTCCGCGCGGTGCTCGATCTCCGCGAGGCGCTTCTCGGCCTTCTGCTGGCGGGAGGCCAGGTCACGCTCGGACTGCTCGCGGCGCTTCGCGAGGTTCGTCTCGAAGTCGGCGGCGGCCTGCGCGGCCTTCGCACGGGTCTCCTCGAAGAGGGCGTCGGCCTCCTCGCGCTTCGACTGCGCGTCCTTCTGGGCCTCGGAGCGCAGCTGCGACGCGTCGCTCTTGGCCTTCTCGACGATCCGGACGCCCTCGTCCTCGGCCTTGGACTTGCGCTCCGCAGCGAACGATTCTGCGTCGTTGCGCACCTGCTGGGCCGCCGACTCGGCGAGCTCGCGGTGCTGCTCGGCCGCCCGACGGGCCTCCTCGCGCAGGTCTTTCGCCTCCTCCTCGGCGAGGCGCAGGATCTTCTCGACACGCGCGCCGAGACCGGCGTACGACGGCTCCGCGTCGGTGACGGCGGCCTGGGCGTTCTGCGTCTCGAGGTGGAGCTCCTCGATGCGCTTTTCCAGAGCGGTGATGCGGGCGAGAGCACTGTCACGGTCGGAGACGAGCTTGGAGATGCGTTCGTCCACCTGCGCGCGGTCGTACCCACGCCGCACAAGCTCGAAGCCGTAGGGGGAAGTGTCGCTCATGGGTTTCCTGTCGAGTGAGACCGGTGAGGTGATAGGTGGAATCCTAGGGGCGAAAGCGGTGTGTCATCGAGCGGATGCGTGTTTGATCTGGAGAATGACACCCCTTTTGGGTGGCTGGCTGTGAGAACGCTTGCCAAAGCCTCAGCCCCAGATCCGGTCAAATACCCCAGAAGACTACAGAACCCTCTCCGGTCTCTAGCCTTCTGACGCCTTGCCACCCGATCGAGGGCCCCCCACCGTGCTGCTCGCCTTGACCCCGCCGTCCTTGCCGGCCGACGGGGCCTCGAAGGACTCCAACGCCTGCAGGACGTCCTGGACACGAGAGATCTCGCCGTTGATGTTCTCCCGCCGGCGCTCCAGGATCTCCAGCTCGCGCTTGCCCTCCTCGACCGTGCGCCGGGCCTCGCGGATCGCCTCGGCCTTGAGCTCCTCGGCCTCCCGCACGAGCGTGGCCTTCTTCTGCTCGGCCTCCTTGAGCAGCCCCTCCGCCTTCTTCACGGCGGCGATCCGGACCTTGCCCGCCTCGGAGCTGGCCTCCGAGACCAGGTCCTTGGCCTTGGCCTGGGCCTTGGAGAGCTGCTCCTCGGCCGCCTTGATCAGCGCGTCGCAGCGGTCGCCGGTGGACTTCATGGTCTCGGCGGCCTCACGGCGGGCCCGCTCGTGGAGCCCCTCGATCTCGCTGGTGATGCGGTCGCGCAGCTCCTCCGCGCGCTCCCTTATGGCGGTGGCGTCCCGGCGCGCGCCGACGAGCAGCTCGTCCGCGTCGGTACGGGACTTCTCCACCAGCGAGTTGCCCTCGACCGTGGCCTCGGACACCAGCCGGTCGGCCTCGGTGCGGGCCGCGCCCACCATGGTGTCGGCCTGCGACTCGGCGTCGGCGGTGGTCTTGTGGGCCTGCTGCTGGGCCTCGGTGAGCAGCTTGTCGGCCTCGGCGGTGGTCTCCGTGATCAGCGTGTCGACCTGCTCGGCCACGTCCTGGCGCCGCTTGTTGGCGTCCTTGCGGGCCTCGTCGAGGGTCCGCTCGGCCTCCGTGCGAGCGGAGTTGAGCAGGCGCTCGACCGTCGCCTCCGCGTCCCCCTTGAGCCGCTCGGCGTCGGCACGGGTCCGGTCGGCGTGCAGCTGGGCCGAACCGACCGTCTCCGCGGCCTCGGCGCGCAGCCGCTCCGCGTCCCCGGTGGCGTCCGCGATCAGCTTCTCCGCCTTGGCGATGGCGTCGGCGCGGACCCGGTCGGCCTCCGCGATGGTCTCGTTCTGGAGGAGCTCGGCCTCGTTGCGGGCTTCCGTGATGAGGGTGTCGGCCTGGGTCGCCGCGTCCGAACGGATGCGGTTGGCGTCCTCCCGGGCCTCGCCGCGCGCACGCGAGGCGTCCTGCTCGGCCTGGGCGATGGTGTCGGAGGCCTCCGTACGCACCCGCTGGGCGTGCGCGGACGCCTCCGAACGCAGCCGCTCCGACTCCGCCATGGCGTCGGCGACCGTCCGCTCGGCCAGCGCCTTCGCGGCCTCGGACGCCTCGTTCGACTCGCGCCGGATCCGGGTGGCGTCCTCGCTGGCCCGCTCCCGCTCCGCGTAGGCGTCGGCGCGGACCCGGTCCGACTCCTCCTCCGCCTCCCGGCGGGTCCGGTCCGCCGCGTGCTCGGCGGCCGAACGCAGCCCGGTGATCTCGTCCTGCGCCTGCTCGTGCAGCCCGGAGACCGAGTCCCGCACCTGCTGGGCGTGCTGCTCGGCGGCCGACACCATCTCGGTGGCCCGCCGGTCCGCCTCCTCGACCAGCCGCAGCGCCTCGGCCTGCGCCTCCTCGACACGGTTGCGCGCCGACGCGAGGAGCTCCTCGCTCTGCTCGCGGGCCCGCTCGCGCTCCTGGTCGGCCTCCTGACGGGCGGAACCGAGGAGCTCCTCGGCCTCGCGGCGCCGGCGGGCGGCCTCCTCCTGGGCGGCGGCCAGCGTCTCGGACGCCTCGGTGGACAGCCGCTCGGCGGCCGCCTGCGCCTCGGCACGCACCCGGTCGGCGGTGTCCTGGGCCTCCTGCTTGAGCCGCTCCGCCTCGGCCGCGGCCTCGGACCGCAGCCGTACGGCGATGGCCTCGCCCTCCGCACGGGACGCGGACGCGTCACCGGCGGCCTCGTCGCGCAGCCGCTCGGCCTCGGTCTCGGCCTGCTGCTGGAGCGTACGGATGCGCTCGGCGGCCTCGGCGCGCAGCCGGTCGGTCTCCTCGCCGGCCTCCCGGCGGATACGGCCGGCCTCCTCGCGGGCCTCGGTCAGCGCCTGCTCGGCACCCGTCAGCCGGTCCTCGGCCTCGGTGTGCAGCCGGGTCAGCTCCTCGGCGGCCTCCGCGCGCCGGGCCTCGACGCCCCGCTCGGTCTCCTCGCGCAGCTCGGCCGCGGCCCGCTCGGCGTCCGCCTTGAGGCCCTCGGACTGCTCCTCCGACTCCGCGCGGAGCCGGTCGGCCTCCTGCCGGGTGCGCTCCAGGGTCTCCTCGGCCTGCCGGCGCAGCGCGGTCGCGCGCTCGATGGCCTCGGTGCGGACCTTCTCGCTGTCCGTGGTCGCGGTCTGCCGCAGTTCGTCGGCGTCGGCCTTGGCCTTGGCGAGCAGCTCCTCGGCGGACCTGGCCGCCTCCTCGATCTGCTGCACGGCCTCGCGCCGGGCCTCGGCACGGATCGACTCGCCCTCGGCGACCGCGTCGGACCGCAGCTGCTCGGCCTCGCCGCGCAGCCGGCGGGCCTCCTCCTGCAGCTCGACCGTCTTGGCGCGGTACTCCTTGGTGTCGTCCTTCGCCGTGCCCTTGAGCTGCTCGGCGATGTCGTGCGCCTCGGCGCGCAGCCGGTCGGCCTCGGTCTCCGCCTCGGTGCGGATCCGCTCGGCCTCCTCGGCGGCGGCCCGGGTGGTCTGCCTGGCCTCGTCGGACGCCTTGTTCAGGACGTCCTCGGCGGTCTTGGCGGCCTTGGACAGCTGGGAGGCGCTCTCTTCGGCGGTGAGCGTGCGGGCCTTCTCGGAGGCCTCCGCGATGATCTTCTCGGCCTCGGCCTTGGCATCCGCGACGACCTGCTCGGCGTCCGCCTTGGTGACCTCGGCGTCCTTGGTGGCCTCGGTGACCAGCCGGGCGACCTGCTCCTTGGCGGTACGGGTGCGCTGCTCGTTGGTGGCCTCGGCGCTCGCCAGGGCCTTGGCGGCGGCCGCCTCCGCCTCGGTGACCAGCTTCTCGGCCTCGGACTGCGCCTTGCGCAGCGCCTCCTCGGCCTCCGCCATCCGCTGCTCGGCGGCCCGGCTCAGCTCACCGGCCTGCCGGCGCGCCGAGTCCGACTCCGTCGCGGTGGAGTTACGGAGCTGCTCCGCGTGGTCGGTGGCCTCCTGGGCCTGGGTGGAGGCGGCGTTCAGCAGCCGCTCGGCGTCCCGGCGGGCGCGCAGCAGGATCTGCTCGGCCTCCGCGCGGCCCGCCTCGGCGTCGTTGGTCAGCCGCTGCCGGGCCTCGCCGGTCAGCCGCTCGGCCTCGGCACGGGCGGCCGTCAAGGCCTGCTCGGCCTCGGCACGCGACTCGTCGAGCAGTCGCCGCGCCTGCGACTCCGTGCGGGCCCGCAGCTGCTCGGCCCACGCCACGTTCTCGTTGACGTGCGACTCGACGGTCTGCCGGCGCTCGGCCAGCTCCTGGTCCAGCTGCTGGCGGCGGGTCACCGCCTCCTGGTGCAGCTCGGACTGGAGCCGCGCCGCTTGCTCGGCGTGCTCCTGGAGGATCCGCTGGGTCTGCGCCCGGGCCTCCGCGGCCACCCGCTCCGCCTCCTGGCGGATCGAGTCGGCCTGCATCTGGGCGTTACGGAGCAACTGCTCGGCGTGATAGCCGATGTCACCGCCGTCGAACGCGGGCCGGGACATGATGGTGCGCCGCGCCTCGTGCAGCTTGGCGCGCAGCACCTCGACCTGGTAGCCGAGGTCCTCGGCATGCTGGATCGCCTTTTCCCGCTCGGTCTTCAGCCGTTTCATCTCGGCTTCGAACCGAGTGAGGTGGTCGACGTCAGCCGCCGGCTCTCGCTCCTGGCTCTCGTAGCCCCGCACTGCGCGGTCCCATCCGTCCCCTGGTCGCAACCTTCTCCGTACGAGCACCGTCCATCCGCCGAACGGGGCCCCCGGGGAATGGTGTCAGATCAACGGCGGAGCATGGGCTGCTGCCCCGACGCTCGTCCCCCGAAACCCGGACCCCGGCATGCGGCCGCCCCGGTCCTGCGAACACGCGAAGGGACGACCGCCCCCAACCCTACCGGCCCATATGTACGAGGGTCAGTGCTCAGGTGACTCAACAGCCGCCGAAGTGACCAGTTCTGTCAGTACACCGTGGCAATCCTTCGGGTGCAGGAAGGTGATCCGCGACCCCATGGAGCCGATCCGTGGCTCGTCGTACAGAACGCGTACGCCCTTGGAACGGATGTCCGCCGCGTCGCCGTCCACATCCGCCGTACCGAAGGCGATGTGGTGCACACCCTCGCCGTTCTTCGCGAGCCACTTCCCGACCGCCGAGTCCTCCCGGGTCGGCTCCAGAAGCTGCAGGTAGGAGGCGCCTCCGTCGGATGTCTCGTTGATCTTGAGCATGGCCTCGCGCACGCCCTGTTCCTCGTTGACCTCGGTGTGGAACACCTCGAAGCCGTACGTGGCCCGGTAGAACTCGACGGTCGTGTCGAGGTCGTGACAGGCGATCCCGATGTGGTCGATTCGCGTCAGCATGGATTCAGTGCAGCGCCACCGGGATGGTTACGCAACGTGCCAGCGATCACACTGACGGCCCGATGACGGCACGGAGTGCCACGCAATACATTCGAAGTAAACCCTCGTTCACTCCTCGGCAGTGCAGCCGGTAAGGGGATTCGCAGCTCATGACTTCTGGAACCGCCGGAACCACCTCAGTGATCGTCGCGGGCGCGCGGACGCCCATGGGACGGCTGCTGGGCTCGCTGAAGTCCTTCTCCGGAGCCGACCTCGGCGGCTTCGCGATCAAGGCCGCCCTCGACCGTGCGGGGATCGGGGGCGACCAGGTGCAGTACGTGATCATGGGCCAGGTGCTCCAGGCCGGCGCCGGCCAGATCCCGGCCCGCCAGGCCGCCGTCAAGGCCGGCATCCCGATGAACGTCCCGGCGCTCACCATCAACAAGGTGTGCCTGTCCGGCCTCGACGCCATCGCGCTCGCCGACCAGCTGATCCGCGCCGGCGAGTTCGACATCGTGGTCGCGGGCGGCCAGGAGTCCATGACCAACGCCCCGCACCTGCTCCCGAAGTCCCGCGAGGGCTTCAAGTACGGCGCCATCGAGATGCTCGACGCGATGGCGTACGACGGCCTCACCGACTCCTTCGAGGGCATCGCCATGGGCGAGTCCACGGAGAAGCACAACACCCGCCTCGGCATCCTGCGCCCCGAGCAGGACGAGATCGCCGCCCTGTCCCACCAGCGGGCCGCCGCCGCGCAGAAGAACGGCATCTTCGAGGCCGAGATCACCCCGGTCGAGATCCCGCAGCGCAAGGGCGAGCCGGTCGTCTTCAGCAAGGACGAGGGCATCCGCGGCGACACCACGGTGGAGTCGCTCGGCAAGCTGCGGCCCGCGTTCACCCGCGACGGCACGATCACCGCCGGCACCTCCTCGCAGATCTCGGACGGCGCGGCGGCCGTGGTCGTGATGAGCAAGGCCAAGGCCGAGGAACTGGGCCTTCAGTGGCTCGCCGAGATCGGCGCGCACGGCAACGTGGCCGGCCCGGACAACTCGCTCCAGTCCCAGCCGTCCAACGCCATCCAGCAGGCCCTGAAGAAGGACGGCCTGGAGGTCTCCGACCTCGACCTCATCGAGATCAACGAGGCCTTCGCCGCGGTCGCCGTGCAGTCAATGAAGGACCTCGGCGTGTCCACGGAAAGGGTGAACGTCAACGGCGGCGCCATCGCCCTCGGCCACCCCATCGGCATGTCCGGCGCGCGTGTCGTCCTGCACCTGGCCCTGGAGCTCAAGCGCCGGGGCGGCGGGGTCGGCGCGGCCGCGCTGTGCGGTGGCGGCGGCCAGGGTGACGCGCTGATCGTGCGGGTACCGAAGGCCTGAACACGTTTTCCTGAGCGAACGGAGCTGTGATGCAGGACGTCGCCACACTGGTGGCCCAGGCCAGGGAGGGCCGACCGCGTGCGGTGGCCCGGCTGATCTCACTGGTGGAGGGGGCGTCCCCGCAGCTCAGGGAGGTCATGGCGGCACTGGCGCCACTGACCGGCAATGCGTACGTGGTGGGCCTGACGGGCTCGCCGGGGGTCGGTAAGTCGACCTCCACCTCCGCCCTCGTGACGGCGTACCGCAAACAAGGCAAACGGGTTGGCGTCCTGGCCGTCGACCCGTCCTCGCCCTTCTCCGGAGGCGCCCTCCTCGGCGACCGGGTCCGGATGTCCGACCACGCTTCCGACCCCGGCGTCTACATCCGCTCGATGGCGACCCGGGGCCACCTGGGCGGTCTCGCCTGGTCGGCCCCCCAGGCCATCCGCGTCCTGGACGCGGCGGGCTGCGACGTGATCCTGGTGGAGACGGTCGGCGTGGGCCAGTCGGAGGTCGAGATCGCCTCCCAGGCGGACACCTCGGTCGTCCTGCTCGCCCCCGGAATGGGCGACGGCATCCAGGCGGCCAAGGCCGGAATCCTGGAGATCGGCGACGTCTACGTCGTCAACAAGGCGGACCGGGACGGCGCGGACGCCACGGCCCGCGAACTGAACCACATGCTGGGCCTGGGCGAGTCCCGGGGCCCCGGCGACTGGCGGCCCCCGATCGTCAAGACGGTCGCGGCCCGCGCCGAGGGCATCGACGAGCTGGTGGAAGCCCTGGAGAAGCACCGCGCATGGATGGAGGAGCGGGGCGTCCTGGCGGAACGCCGCCTGTCCCGCGCCTCCCGCGAGGTCGAGACGATCGCGGTCACGGCCCTGCGCGAACGCATCGGCGACCTGCACGGGGACCGCCACCTGGGCGCCCTCGCGGAACGCATCGTGGCCGGCGAGCTCGACCCCTACCGCGCGGCGGACGAACTGGTGGCGAGCCTGACGGAAGCCTGACGGCGGCCCCGCCGCAGGCCCCGGCGATGGCCAACCCTCCCTTGCCGCTGCTAACTTGACCGGCATGTTCCTCTCCTTGGCGTAAGAGCGCACCCGGCGCCGCCACCGGCACGTGAAGACCCCGTGCCGTGGCGCGCTCAGGTGTCCCCTCTTCCGCCTCTGACCGAGGAACCCTCATGTCCGCGCTGACCTCATCGCGCCCTTCGCATGCCCCGCGGCCCTCCTACGCCGCCGTCCTGCGCGTCCCGCACGCACGCCACACCTTCCTGGCCGCCCTCGCGGCCCGGCTCTCCTACGGCACGGTCTCGCTGGCCGTGCTGCTGTCCGTGACCGGGGCGACCGGCTCCTACGCCGTCTCCGGCCTGGTGATGGCCCTCTTCGGCGGCACGACGGTCGTCCTGCTGCCCGTCCGGGCGACCCTGGTGGACCGCTACGGCCCACGGCGCGCCCTGCCGCCCCTGGCAGCCGCCTACAGCGCGCTGCTGTGCCTCCTGGCCGCCCTGACCTGGCGACCGGGCACACCGCCGGCGGTCCTCGCCACGGCCGCCGCGCTCACCGGCTGCGTCGCGCCGCCGCTGGGCCCCACGATGCGGGCGGTGTGGGGCCGGCTGGTCGACGACCCCGCCCTGCTGCGACGGGCGTACAGCCTGGACGGGGTCGCCGAGGAACTGCTGTTCGTGTCGGGCCCGGCGCTGGTGGGCCTGCTGCTGCGGTTCGGCCCGCCCCCGGCGGGGCTGCTGCTGAGCGCGGTGCTGATGCTGGCCGGCACATGTGTGTTCGTGATGTCGCCGGCGGTGCGGGGAGCGGTGCCGCCCAAGCGGGAGAAGGGCCGCGCGCCCGGCCGCTTCCCGGCGGCCCCGGTGGTCGCGGCCGCCGGTCTCGGCCTGGCGCTGAGTGCGGCGGACCTGCTGGTGATGGCGTTCGCGGAGCAGCGGTCGTACGGCGACGGGGTCGTCCCCTGGGTGCTGGCCGCGCTCTCCGCGGGCAGCGCGGTGGGAGGGCTGCTGAACGGGGCGGTGGAGTGGCGCCGTCCGGCGGGGGAGCGGCTGGCGTGGCTGTCGGTGGGGCTGGGGGCGGTCCTGGTGGCCGCCGGCTTCGCGCCCGGGCTGTGGACGCTCGCCGGTGCCATGGCGATGGCGGGGGCGTTCGTGGCACCGACCCTGACCACGGCGTATCTGCTGGCCGACGAGACGGCGGCGGAGGAGGAGCGGACACGGGCCGGGGCGTGGGTGAACGCGGCGGTGAACGCGGGGAGTTCGGGTGGGTCGGTGGTGGCGGGGGTGCTGGTGGGATCGGTACCGCTGTGGGTGTGCTTCGCGCTGTCGGGTGGAGTTGCCGTCGTAGCCGCCGTAGCGGTGCGGGCCGTCCTTTGGCCGCGGGTCGGTGGGGGCTGGGCGCGCCCACGCGGCGGTAGCCGCACATCAGATACAGCCCCGCGCCCCTGACGGGGCGCTACAGCGAGCGGCGGACGAGACCTGAACCCTCGTCCGCCGCTGCCTTCAGTTGTGGTTCGTTGTCACGGGCGCCCGCGCTGCCCCCGCAGGTGCTCGGCGATCGGCTTCAGGCCCTTGTCCAGCTCTATCAGTGCCTCCGGCGACAGCAGATCGATGAAGTGCCGTCGCACGGAGGCGACATGATGTGGCGCCACCTTCTTCATCGTCTCCATGCCGTGCTCGGTGAGGACGGCGAACAGCCCCCGGCGGTCGGACTCGCAGTTCTCGCGGCGGACCAGGTTCGCGTTCTCCATACGGGTGATCTGGTGCGAGAGCCGGCTCTTGGACTGGAGGGTCGCGGACGCGAGGTCGCTCATCCGCATCCGGTAGTCCTCCGACTCGGACAGGTTCACCAGGATCTCGTAGTCGTTCATTGTCAGGCCGAACGGCTGCAGATCCTTTTCGAGCTGGTACGTCAACAGCCTGTTGACCTCCAGGTGGGTGCGCCAGGCGCACTGCTCCGCATCGGTCAGCCAGCGCGTGGCCGTCTCGGTCTCCATGTATGAAGTCTACCTAAAATGTTGAAAGGCGAACTAGTGAGGGTGGTGTGACTGTGCGCACGCGTTCGATGTCACACTCCGCAGACTACCGCTCACAGCCCGAAGCGACGCTGGAGGTCCCCCAGCTGTCCGGGAAGGCGCGGTGTGCCCGATTGCTGTGGATGGCCTGTGAAAGGCCCCCCTCCGCCGGGCACTCCGGGCTCCTGCGGAACCGCTCCCGCGGCCTGCTCGGCCATCAGGGTCTCGGTGGACTGGAGCAGGACCGTGCCCGCCCCGACGAACTCGAACTGGTGCTCCTCCCCGGAGGCCCCGCCGAGGCCCGTCATCGCACGTAGACCGCCCATCACGCCGGTCAGGTAACCGTGGTCGTAGTGGTGGCACGGGGAGGGGCAGTCGGCCCATCCCACCAGCGCCTGCGGGTCCACCCGGATCGGGGGTTCCATGAACACCACCGGGCCGTTAGACGCGGCCACAAACTTTCCGGTTCCGATAAGGGTCAGAAAACCCGGAACGATTGATTGCTTCAGAGCGAGACTTGGCTGAAAAGCGAGCAGGTTGCCGGAGCGAATGGTCAGGTTGCCGTCGTCCAGGTCGTAGGAGTTCACGTCGAAGGCCCGGTCGGCGAGGAGCATCTTGCCCGAGCCCTCCGCCACCACCCAGTCGCTCGCGTGCAGAGGCGAATGGAAGGAAGTGCGGATCAGTCGGTCGAGGCGGCCGTGCCCGACGCCGTTGAAGTCGATCGAGCCGTAGTAGGCGATCATCTTCCCCTTCTGCAGGAACCACTGGCCGCTCTTGAGCTCCACGCAGAAGGTGTACTTGTTGACGTTGTCGTCGGCCGGCAGGGTCATGGGGTCGTACACGACCGGTCCGGTGGCGCCGTATCCGCTCACAGCTTCTCCTCCGAGGCCTGGACGTACACCGTGCCGTTGCCGCTGAGCTCCAGCTGGAACGCCTCTCCGGAGCCGCGGCCCACCATGTCCCGCCAGCCGAGCGCGGCCGACAGCTTGTGGCGGACGTCGCCGTGGTGGGCGACGTAGGCCTGCGGGTCGACATGGACCGGGCGCTGCGGGGTGATCGGGATCTCGAAGACCCCGCCGTGGGCCATCACGGCGACCGCGCCCCGGCCCTTGAGGGTGGTCGTGAACAGGCCCTGGCCGGTGACCTGGCCGCGCACCATGCCCATCACCCCGCCCTGGGAGCCCATGAACATCGTGCCCTGCTGGAGGGTGCCCTCGAAGGCGAGCAGCCGGTCCGCCTCGACGTAGAGGGTGTCGCCGGAGAGGTTGATCACGTGGACGTGGTGGCCGCCGTGCCCGAAGAAGACCGTGCCGCTGCCCTCGACGGTCATGAGGGGGGTCGCCTCGCCGGCGACCCGGCGGCCGAGCATCGACATCACCCCGCCCTGCCCGCCCTGGATGTTGGGGGTGAAGGACACCTCGCCCTTGTACGCGAGCATCGCGCCGCGCTGGCTGTACAGCCGCTGCCCCGGGACGACGGTCGCCTCGACCATCTTGGAGTTCACCTCGCGCAGGGCCATCTCACACATCCCCCGCGATCGTGTTCCGCTCGCTCGGCTGTACGTACACCAGCCCGTCCCCCTCGAACCGGATCTGGAAGGCCTCGCCGCCGCCCTCGCCCAGGAAGGTGCGGAATGTCACACCCGACTGGAAGGACTGGCGGAGGTTGCCCTGGTGGGCGATGTAGGCGCCCGGGTCGACGGTGAGCGGGTACTGCGGGCTGACCCGGAGCACCACCGCCGGGCCGTCCGACATGATCGCGGCCTGCCCGTGGCCCTCGACCGTCGTCGTGAACAGACCGTTGCCCTGGGAGGCGCCGCGCAGGCCGGTGAAGGTCGTGCCGGTGCGCAGCCCCGCGTCGGTCGCGAGCAGGTTGCTCGACTCGACGTACAGCTTGTCGCCCTGCAGGCCGACCAGGTTGATCTCGGACGCCCGGTCCGCGAACCAGCACGTCCCGTGCCCCTTCACCTCCATCACCGTCATCTGCTCACCGGTGAGGCGCCGGGTCACCATCCCCCGCAGCCCCTCGCCCCCGCCGGTCAGTTTCTTGAACGCCATCTGCCCGTCGTACGCGACCATCGAGCCGTTCTTCGCCTTCACGGCGTCCCCGGTCATCTCGACGGCGAGCACCTTGCTTCCTTGAAGTCGGAACATCGCCACGCTGCGAAGGTAGCCGCAGGCCGATGGCGGCGACAGGTCCCGTGGGTGGACCCGGACCCGGATCCACCCCTTAGGGGTGCGTCCCGCGGTGCGTCCTCCGGTCGCCCGGGATCCGTATGACGGCCGTCCCGGCCGTGAGGTCGACGGTCGACCTCGGTGGCGCCCCGTCCTCCTCGTCGTCGCGCAGCACCAGCGCGCTCTGCCGTTCCTTGAGCTCGTTCTGCTTGCCCGCGGAGAGGGCCGCGTGCAGCTGCTCGAAGCCGGTCGCGGAGATCTGGCCCCGGCGCCCGGCATTGCGCCAGGGCAGCGCCCCGGCCCGTCCGGCCCGCATCAGCAGCTGGTCCACGAAGGCCAGGACGGTGAGGAGCACCACCAGCCCCGGCAGGGTCATGAAGAAGACGAACTGCATCCCTGGGCGCCCCCTCCGTCTCGGGGCCCCAGCCTGCCACCCCCGCGCCGGACCCGCGAGGCTCCTTTGCCACAATGGTGGAACGTTTGTGCTCGCGTTCACAAAGAGTGGACGTCCTCCCACCGAAGGTGACTCGTGGACATCAAGACCGCCACCGCCATCCGCCGCCTCCGTCTGGTCTCCGCCCCGGAGGCCGTGTCCTTCCTGATCCTCCTCGTCTGCTCGGTGCTCAAGCGGACCACGGACTTCAACGCGGTGCCCGTGATGGGCGCGATCCACGGTGTCCTGTTCGTCCTCTACGTGATCTTCTGGGCCGACGCCTGGAACCGCACCAAGTGGCCCCTGAAGACCGGCCTCCTCTACTTCGTCCTCTCCGTCCTGCCGACCGGCGGCTTCTTCGCCGAGCGCAAGCTGCGCCGGGAGGCCGAGGACGCGCTCATCGCGGCCCGCGCCCGCAACGAAGGGGTCGTGAACGCATGATCGTCGCCTTCTCCGTGACGCCGCTGGGCGTGGGCGAGGACGTGGGGGAGTACGTCGCCGACGCCGTCCGGGTGGTCCGCGAGTCCGGGCTGCCCAACCGCACCGACGCGATGTTCACCTCGATCGAGGGCGAGTGGGACGAGGTCATGGACGTCGTCAAGCGCGCCGTCGCCGCCGTCGAGGAGCGTGCCCCGCGGGTCTCCCTGGTCCTCAAGGCGGACATCCGGCCCAGTGTCACCGACGGGCTCACCAGCAAGGTGGAGACGGTCGAGCGGTACCTCGCCGGCTAGCCAACTCCCTGCGGAACCCCGGCCCTTCAGGGCCGGGGTTTTCTTCTGTCACCCGATTGAGCGATCGCTCAAAAAGAGCTACCGTCATCACCAGAGGGTTTGAGCACTCGCTCAAAAAGCGCTTGACGGACACTCAGAAGACCAGGTGACGGGGGTACGACACCAATGGGGCTCTACATAGAGGCGCACATCCGCGCCGACCTCGACGAACTGTGGACCCACAGCCAGGACCCGGCCCGGCACCAGCGCTGGGACCTGAGGTTCACCGAGATCGAGTGCCTGCCGTGCGCGGAGGGCGAACCGCAGCGCTTCCGCTACGCCACGCGTGTGCTGCCGTTCCTGACCGTCACGGGCACCGGTGTCTCGGCGGGGGACAAGGAGCGCCTCGACGGCACCCGCACCTCCGCCCTGCGCTTCGCCTCCCCGCACCCGCTGTCGCTGCTCGCCGAGGGCAGCGGCTACTGGCGTTACGTCCCCGTCGCCGACGGCGTCCGCTTCCTCACCGGCTACGACTACCGCCCCCGCTGGGGCGCCTTCGGGGCGCTCGCCGACCGGCTGCTCTTCCGCCCCCTGATGGGCTGGGCCACCGCCTGGTCCTTCGACCGGCTGCGGCTGTGGCTGGAGCACGGGATCACCCCGGAACGGGCGCGCCGGAACTGGCTGGCCGAGCTGGCGGTCCGGGCGCTGGTGATCGTCGGCTGCGGAGTCGGCCTGGGCCAGGGCCCGAAGCTCGGCGCGCTCTCCCCGACCGTCGCCTTCCCGCTCCCGCTCCTCCTCGTCGTAGCCCTCTTCCTGGCCCTGTTCAAGTCGCCCCTCGCCACCACCCCCGCGGCCCGCCGCTGTCTGCGCACCCCGCCCGTCCGGGTCACCGCGCCCCGGATCCTGCGCACCCTGGAGGAACAGGCGTGACCTCGATGTTCCGGGCCGTGCTGGGCGCCGACTTCGAGCGTCTGCACCCGCAGCTCCAGCGGCGCTTCTCGGTCGGTCTGGCGAGCGGCGAGGCCTGTACCGGCCGGGGGGTGATGGACCGGATCTGGCACGGCGGGGCCTTCGTGAAGCCGTTCCTGTCGCTCGGCACCACCCGCAACATCCTGGTCCCGCGCGAGGGCAGGAACATCCCCTTCAAGATCGAGAATGTCCCCTACCTGGACACCTTCGGCCGTGAGACGGTGACCTTCGTGCGCACCTTCGACCTGCCCGGCCGTGCCCGCCGCTTCGACGCCCAGATGGTGCTCAGTCCCAAGGGCGACCGCATCCTCGACTACCTCGGCACCCATCAGCACCTCGCCAGCGAACTGCACTTCCACGCGGAGCCGGACGGCTCCCTGCTGATCCGCTCCGGCGAACACCGGTTCAGGGAGGGCCCGGTGGACGTCCGGGTCCCCGAACTCGTCGGCGCCACCGCCGAGGTGCGCGAGTCCTACGACGACCGCACCGGCCGCTTCCGCATCCAGGTGCGGGTCGTGAACCGGCACTTCGGGCCGCTCTTCGGCTACCAGGGTTCCTTCGAGGCGTCGTACACCGACATCCGCGGCCGCGGGGTGCGGGCCGGGCTGCGGCCGGTGCGTGAGGAGTCGCGCGCGTGAGTCCGGAGACCGCCAAGTCCCAGGAGACCAAGCACAAACTGCTGGAGGGCGCGCTGCGGACGCTCACCGAGCAGGGGATCGCCAAGACGTCGGCCCGTACGGTGGCGGCGGCCGCCGGGGTCAACCAGGCGCTCGTCTTCTACCACTTCGGATCCATGGACGAACTCCTCGCCGCCGCCTGCCGGTACGGCGCCGAACAGGCCGTCGCCAGGTTCCGCCCCCGCCTCGCCGCGGTCGGCTCGCTCTCCGAACTCCTCACTGTGGGGCGGCAGGTCCACCAGGAGGCGCGCGCGGGCGGCCATGTCGCCCTGCTCGGCCAGCTGCTCGCCGGCGCCCAGACCCACGAGGTGCTCCGTCCCGCCACGGCGGCCGGGCTCGACCTGTGGATCGCCGAGGTCGAGACGGTGCTCGTCCGGGTCCTCGCGGCCACCCCGTTCGGCGAGTTCACCGACCCGGCCGGGCTCGCCCGCGCGGTGGCCGCGTCGTTCGTCGGCATCGAGCTGTACGAGGGCGTCGACGCGTCCGGCGCCCAGGCTGCCCTGGACGCCCTGGAACAACTGGGCGCGCTGGTGGCCGCGTTGGACGAACTGGGCCCGGTCGCCCAGCGCGCGGTCCGACACCATCTGCGCCGCGCCGGCCGCGGGTAGGGGGCCGACGGATCTGCTCGGCTACGCGGGGCCCGGCATGCGTTCCCGCGGGTGCCGTTCGGCCGGCCGCTGTCGGGCGATGGCCCGGCGGGGGCTTCGGGCATGGGTCCTGTCGTGGCGCGGGTCAGTCGGCCGATGTCCCCGATGCCAGTGCGATGCCGAGCGGGGTTCGTTCGTACAGCACCTGGTGGCCGTAGCGGCGTGAGGTGAGCAGGCCCGTGTCGCGCAGCACCGTCAGATGCGCGGAGACCGAGGAGGGGGCCAGCCCCAGCCGGTGGGCGAGGGCGCTGGTGGTGGCGGGCTCGGAGAGTGCCGTGAGGACGGTGGCCCGGCCGCGGCCCAGCAGCCGTACCAGGGAGCCGGGCGTGTCCTCGGCCGGGTCGGTCCACAGGCCGCCGATGCCCCGGGCGGGGTAGACCAGCATCGGCCGCGCGGGCGGGTCGAAGGTGCTGATCACGTCCGGCCAGGCGAACACGCTCGGCATCAGTACCAGGCCCTGCCCGCCGAGCCGCCGCTCGTACACACCGGCCGACTCCACGGTCAGCGTCCCGGCCCGCCAGCCGAGCCGCGGATGCAGCTCCGGCAGCAGCCCGCCCAGGCCGACCTCCGCGAGCCGCCGGGAGTGGAAGGCGATGTCCGCCTCCAGCAGGCCGCGCAGCCGGGGCCAGTCCGGGGCCATCAGGACCTCCCAGGCCTCCTCCAGCACGTCCGTCAACTCCCGCACCATGCGCGGCGGATCGGCCAGCCAGGCGCGGGCCGTCGCCGACTCCCGCGCGCCCGGGGTGTCCGCGAGCGAGCGGGCGGTGTCGGCGCGGGCCGTCTCCGGGTCCACCGCCCGCAGCGCCGCCAGTTCCTCCTCGACGGAGGCCGCCGGGCCGGTGGGCGGCGGCATCAGCCAGTCGGGGGTGTGGCCGCTCCGGGGCATCAGCAGCCACAGCGGGGTCAGGTCGAGACCGGCGGCCACCGCCCGGATCCGCCGCAGCCAGGGCGCGTGATATCCGTGCCGGTCCGGCCGCCGCAGCGTGCGCACCGCCTCCTGCGTCTCCCACAGCGGTGACACGGCGAACCGGCACCGGAGGAAGTCGTCCTCGTCGAAGTGGAGGTGGGAGGGCATCACGGATCCTGGACGGAAGATTCGGCTGGTGCCGAAACTCTAAGCCGTGCGGCGCGGTGCGGGCACGCTGCCGTTCATGTCCACCCCCGCTCTGCAGCAGCCCGCCGGCTACGGCCGTGTCCTCGCCGTTCCCGAGTTCCGTGCCGTCTTCGCCGCCCATGTCCTGTCCATGCTCGGTGTGATCGTCAGCGAGATCGCGCTGTCCGTGCTGGTGTACGACCTCACCGGGTCGCCGCTGCTCAGCGCGCTGACCTTCGCGCTGGGCTTCCTGCCGTACCTGGTCGGCGGCACGCTGCTGGCCGGGGTCGGCGACCGTCACCCGGCCCGGCGGGTGCTGGTGGTCTGCGACCTGGTGTGCGCGGGGTGCGTGGCCGTGATGGCGGTGCCGGGGACCGGGATCGGTGTGCTGCTCGCGCTGCGCTGTGCGCTCGCCGTCGTGTCACCGGTGTTCGCCGGCACCCGGATGGCGACCCTCTCCGACATCCTCGGCGGCGGCGACCTGTTCGTCCTCGGCCGCTCCCTGCTGCGGATCGTCGCGCAGAGCGCGCTGCTCGTCGGCTACGGCCTCGGCGGACTCCTCCTCGCCGTCCTCAGCCCGCGCCACGCCCTGCTGATCACCGTCGTCACCTTCCTCGCCTCGGCCGCGCTGCTGCGGCTGGGCACCCGGCACCGCCCCGCGCGCGGCGGCCGGGACCAGGAGCGCACCGGCACCCGCCACCTCCTCTCCGACCCCCGTGTCCGCCGTCTGCTCCTCCTCTTCTGGATCCCGGCGATGTTCGCCGTCGTCCCCGAGGCCCTCGCGGCCCCCTACGCCGACGCGCTCGGCGCCGGTTCCCCCGGGCTCGGCCTGCTGATGTGCGCGCTGCCGGTCGGCACGGTCGCCGGGGAACTGTTCGCGGGGGCCCGGCTCGGCCCGGCCGCCCGGGAGCGGATCGCCCTCCCGCTGGTCTGCCTCACCCTGGTGCCGTACCTGGGCTACGCCCTGCACCCGTCCCTCGCGGTGTCGCTGCTGCTCCTGCTGGTGTCGGGGGCGGGGTCGGCGTACACGCTGGGACTGGACCAGTGGTTCGTGCGGGCCGTGCCCGAGGAGCTGCGCGGGCGGGCGATGACCGTGCTCAGCGCGGGGCTGATGACCATCCAGGGGGTCGGCATGACGCTGGCCGGGGTGGCGGCGGAGCTGGTGGGGGTGCGGGCCGCCGTCGCCGGGGCGGGGGCGGTCGGGGTGGTGTGCTGCTGCGGGCTCGCGATGAGCGCCCGGCGGGCGGCGCGCCCGGCCTCGCAGCAATCCCGACCGAAGGCCGAGACACAGCTGACCGATATATGACCGGCCGGTAGGGTCGGTGCCGTGCCCAAGCCTCTCAGTCTTCCCTTCGACCCCATCGCACGTGCCGACGACCTCTGGAAGCAGCGCTGGGGAAACGTACCGTCGATGGCCGCGATCACCTCGATCATGCGGGCCCAGCAGATCCTGCTGTCCGAGGTCGACGCGGTGGTCAAGCCGTACGGGCTGACGTTCGCGCGCTACGAGGCGCTGGTGCTGCTCACCTTCTCCAAGGCCGGCGAGCTGCCGATGTCGAAGATCGGTGAGCGGCTGATGGTGCACCCGACCTCGGTGACGAACACCGTGGACCGGCTGGTGAAGTCCGGCCTGGTCGCCAGGAGGCCCAACCCCAACGACGGGCGCGGCACGCTCGCCACCATCACCGAGAAGGGCCGCGAGGTCGTCGAGGCGGCCACCCGCGACCTGATGGCGATGGACTTCGGGCTCGGGGCGTACGACGCCGAGGAGTGCGCGGAGATCTTCGCGATGCTGCGGCCGCTGCGGGTCTCGGCGCACGACTTCGACGAGGAGTAGCCGAGGAGTGGCCGAGGAGTAGAAGAGGAGTAGAAGAGGAGTGGAAAAGGTCCTCGGCAAGCGGTGACCCGGGACAAGATCTCCCGGAACGGGTGGTTACGCTCGTCCCCATGAAAAAGAGCGTGCTGACCCGCTACCGCGTCCTGGCCTATGTCACCGGTGTGCTGCTGGTGCTGCTGTGCCTGAGCATGATCGCCAAGTACGGGCTGGACATCTCCGGTGCGGCCGACGTCACCCGGGTCGTCGCCATCGCGCACGGCTGGCTCTACGTCGTCTACCTGGTCTTCGCCTTCGACCTGGGCTCCAAGGCGAAGTGGCCGGTCGGCAAGCAGCTGTGGGTGCTGCTGGCGGGCACGGTCCCGACAGCCGCCTTCTTCGTGGAGCGCAAGGTCACCCGTGAGCTCGACGCCAAGGTGACGGACGGCACTCCGGTGCCCGCCAAGGCCTGACCGGCCCGAAAGCCGGGTTTCACCGCCGTACGGACACCCGTGCGGCGGTTCTCCATCGACATTTACTTGGACGTCCTAGTAAATTCGAGGGTATGGACGCTGACGCCATCGAGGAGGGCCGCCGACGCTGGCAGGCCCGCTACGACGCGGCCCGCAAGCGGGACGCCGACTTCACCACGCTCTCCGGTGACCCCGTGGAGCCGGTGTACGGGCCCCGGCCGGGTGACACGTACGAGGGATTCGAGCGGATCGGCTGGCCGGGTGAGTACCCCTTCACCCGCGGGCTGTATCCGACCGGCTACCGCGGGCGGACCTGGACCATCCGCCAGTTCGCCGGGTTCGGCAACGCCGAGCAGACCAACGAGCGCTACAAGATGATCCTCGGCAACGGCGGTGGTGGTCTGTCCGTCGCCTTCGACATGCCGACGCTCATGGGGCGCGACTCCGACGACCCGCGCTCGCTCGGCGAGGTCGGGCACTGCGGGGTCGCCATCGACTCCGCCGCCGACATGGAGGTCCTCTTCAAGGACATCCCGCTGGGCGACGTCACGACGTCGATGACCATCAGCGGTCCGGCCGTCCCGGTCTTCTGCATGTACCTGGTCGCCGCCGAACGGCAGGGCGTCGACCCGTCGGTCCTCAACGGCACGCTCCAGACCGACATCTTCAAGGAGTACATCGCCCAGAAGGAGTGGCTCTTCCAGCCCGAGCCGCACCTGCGGCTCATCGGCGACCTCATGGAGTACTGCGCGGCCGGCATCCCCGCGTACAAGCCGCTGTCCGTGTCCGGCTACCACATCCGCGAGGCGGGGGCCACGGCCGCGCAGGAGCTGGCGTACACCCTCGCGGACGGCTTCGGTTACGTCGAACTGGGCCTCAGCCGCGGCCTCGACGTCGACGTCTTCGCACCCGGCCTCTCCTTCTTCTTCGACGCGCACGTCGATTTCTTCGAGGAGATCGCCAAGTTCCGTGCCGCGCGCCGGATCTGGGCCCGGTGGATGCGGGACGTCTACGGCTCCCGGTCCGACAAGTCCCAGTGGCTGCGCTTCCACACCCAGACCGCGGGTGTCTCGCTGACCGCCCAGCAGCCGTACAACAACGTGGTGCGTACGGCCGTGGAGGCGCTGGCGGCGGTGCTCGGCGGGACCAACTCGCTGCACACCAACGCCCTCGACGAGACCCTCGCGCTGCCGAGCGAGCAGGCCGCCGAGATCGCGCTGCGCACCCAGCAGGTGCTCATGGAGGAGACCGGGGTCGCCAACGTGGCGGATCCGCTGGGCGGTTCCTGGTACGTCGAGCAGCTCACCGACCGGATCGAGGCCGACGCGGAGAAGATCTTCGACCAGATCAGGGAGCGGGGGCTGCGCGCCCATCCGGACGGGCGGCACCCGATCGGGCCGGTCACCTCCGGGATCCTGCGGGGCATCGAGGACGGCTGGTTCACCGGGGAGATCGCCGAGTCCGCGTTCCAGTACCAGCGGGCGCTGGAGAAGGGCGACAAGCGGGTGGTGGGCGTCAACGTCCACCCCGGGTCCGTCACCGGCGACCTGGAGATCCTGCGGGTCTCGCACGAGGTGGAGCGGGAGCAGGTGCGGACGCTCGGCGAGCGGAAGGCCGGACGGGACGACGCGGCGGTGCGCACCGCGCTGGACGCCATGCTGGCCGCGGCCCGGTCCGGCGCCAACATGATCGGGCCGATGCTGGACGCGGTGCGCGCCGAGGCGACCCTGGGCGAGATCTGCGGGGTGCTGCGGGACGAGTGGGGGGTGTACACGGAGCCGGCAGGCTTCTAGCCGACGTCCCAGGGGGCTCCGCCCCCTGGACCCCCGTCCCTTCGCCCACCCACCACCCGACTCGGCCGATCGAGAAGTGGCCGCCGTGGCCGTCGTGGCCGACTCGGTGGGTGGGGGAGTGGCCGTCTCGATCGGTTCGGGCGGTTGGTCATGGGGTGGTTGGTTCGGGGGGTTCTGAGCCGAGGCCCTGTAGTAGTACGCGGGTGAAATCGCGTACCCACTCCTCGTTCGCCGGTTTGCCGCTCATCAGGGTGCGGTGGACCACCGCACCCGCCACCATGTCGAAGATCAGGTCCACCGTGCGGGCGGCCTCCTCCGGATCCGGCTCCGCGGGGAGTTCGCCGCGGCACTGGGCCCGGGACCGGCCCGCCACGACCAGCCGCTTCTGGCGGTCCACGATGGAGGAGCGGATACGTTCCCGCAGTGCCTCGTCCCGGGTCGACTCGGCCACTGCCGCCATCAGTCCGCTCTTGGCCTCCGGGCGGTCCAGGATCGCCGCGAACTGGAGCACCACGCCCTCGATGTCGTTGGCCAGGCTGCCGCGGTCGGGCAGTTCGAGTTCGTCGAAGAGCTCCGCCACCGCGTCGACGACGAGTTCGTTCTTGCCGGCCCAGCGCCGGTAGAGCGTCGTTTTTGCAACCCCGGCCCTTGTCGCCACGTCTCCCAAGGTGAGCTTGGACCAGCCCAGTTCGACCAGTGCCTCGCGCGTCGCCGCCAGGATCGCCGTGTCGGCGGCGGCGCTGCGCGGGCGTCCGGTACGGCCGGCGGGGGTAGGGCTCTGCATGCCACGACCATAACCGGCGGTTCATGTGATGCCGTGAGGGAGATCACCGGAATGTGGTGTCGCGGGGGTTCCCGGGGGTATTACGCTACGGGTCGTAGCGAAAGCTGGGGCGGTTCGCCGGACCCGGCTTTCACAACGCTTTTCACGCACGCGCGGGAACGGGGGAGGATAGACGCATGCAGCCACGGAACATGTCCATGAGCGGCGTCGTCGACCTCGCCGCGGTGAAGGCGGCCCAGGAGGCCAAGGCCAAGGCCGAGCAGGCGCGCGCCGAAGCGGTCCGGCACGGTGGGGCCGGTGCCGTATCCCCCGCCGACCTGGTCATCGACGTCGACGAAGCAGGCTTCGAGCGCGATGTCCTGCAGCGGTCCGCCGAAGTCCCCGTCGTCATCGACTTCTGGGCCGAGTGGTGTCAGCCCTGCAAGCAGCTGAGCCCGGTCCTGGAGCGCCTCGCCGTCGAGTACGACGGCCGCATCCTGCTGGCCAAGATCGATGTCGACGCCAACCAGATGCTGATGCAGCAGTTCGGGATCCAGGGCATCCCGGCGGTGTTCGCCGTCGTCGCCGGGCAGGCACTGCCGCTCTTCCAGGGCACGGCGAGCGAGGAGCAGATCCGGGGGACGCTGGACCAGCTGGTGCAGGTCGCCGAGGAGCGCTTCGGGCTGACCGGACTGGTCGTCGACCCCGACGCGCAGCCGGGTGCCGTCCCGGCCGGGCCCGCGGTGTCGGCCGGCCCCTACGACGCCCTCCTCGAAGCCGCGGTCCAGGCGCTGGACGCGGGAGACCTGGGCGGTGCGATCCAGGCCTACCAGAACGTGCTGAGCGACGACCCGGCCAACAGCGAGGCCAAACTGGGACTCGCGCAGGCCGAGTTGCTCCAGCGCGTACAGGGCTCGGACCCGCAGCAGGTGCGCAAGGAGGCGGCCGAGAAGCCGGCCGACGCCGAGGCGCAGATCGCGGCCGCGGACCTGGATCTGGTGGGCGGGCATGTCGAGGACGCCTTCGGGCGGCTGATCGAGACCGTGCAGCGGACGGCGGGGGGCGACCGGGACGCCGTACGGCGGCGGCTTCTTGAGCTCTTCGAGGTCGTCGGCACCGACGATCCGCGGGTCGTGGGCGCGCGCCGGGCGCTGGCGCGGGCGTTGTTCTGACCAGTCGCTAAACGTCACGTCCTGTGATGCCCGAGTGAAAGATTGGCCGAGGTGAGGTCACAGCGGTCGCTCTTTACCAAATCTTGGTAATCGCGGCCGCTGTTACTCGGAGTAAATCAGGGGCGTTGATCTGTCTGATTCCGTCCAGGGATAAACGGTTTTGCTCTGCCCCTGGATGCCACCCAGAGTCGCTCTCCGAGACCAGCGGGTCGTCCTTCGGTTATCCGCCCGTTACTACCCAGTAACGAAGCCCCTTGTGCGGGCGGCGAGAATGCACCACGATCGGCGACGCTCGGTCCATTCCCCTACCCCGACAGCCAATCGGGTGCGGTGGGTTCATCTGGGTCCCCACCGAGCAGAGTCGGCGGCAGTGGCGCCGGCTCTTGGGCAGGGGGGTCTTCGCCTTGTGGCGAAGCCTGTCCAGCAAGGTTGTGCGTGATGCGTGTCAGGCGCGACCAGTGGTTGTCGCTCGGGGGTGATCGCCGGTGATCGAGGTGCCGTTCGTACCTCCGAGCTCGGGCGCTCCCCTTCCGAGGACGTAGCACTTCTCCCATCCCTGCCCGGCCGAGCCGCCGCCGGTGGCGATACCGGGCCAGGAGATGTACGTCCGAGAAGGAGGAAATATGGAGTCCCAGGTGCGTGGCGGGACCAGATGGAAGCGCTTCGCTGTGGTCATGGTGCCCAGCGTCGCCGCTACGGCCGCGATAGGTGTCGCCCTCGCGCAGGGCGCTCTCGCCGCGTCGTTCAGCGTGTCGGGCCAGCAGTTCAAGGTCACGGCCGACCAGCTCGAGGGTGACGGCTTCGTCCAGTACGGTGCCGTCGACTCGGGTGTCACCCTCGCCGGTGACAAGACGATCCACCCGGTGGCGGTCTCGGCGTTCAACACCGCGACCATCACCAACCTGTGCCAGTCCGTGGTCACCCCGAACGTTCCGATCTTCGGCAACGTCAGCCTGATCCTGCACGCGGGCACCGACAGCAGCAAGCCGGTCGAGGCCAGCAAGCTGTACATCGACCTCGACGACCTGAGCGCCGACGCGACGTTCACCAACATCAACATCGGTGTCGCGGCCGGCAGCTCGACCAAGGGTCCGGGCATCAAGTCGGACGAGGTCTCCAACAAGCAGACGAACCCGAACGGGTTCGCGCAGGAGGCGGACCACGCCTCCCTGTCCGGCGTGAAGCAGACGGCGTGGGCCACCACCGCCGGAACCTTCAAGCTGAGCGGTCTGCACATGTCGATCTCGACGAAGGGTGCGGAGTGCTACTAAGCACTCCGTGACGGGCGGGGCGGGGGAGCCGACGGCACCCCCGCCCGTCCCCCTTCTTCCCACGGTCTTCACACGCGGTACAACGCACCATCACCGCGCCACACAGCATCACCACCACAGCAACGCCGCACCAGGGAGCTGTTTTCCATGAGCGTCGAGACTCCTGCCGCACCCGGTCAGTTCACCCGCCGGAGGCTGCAGTTCCGCTCCTGGCGGGGCACCCGGCCGTTCTGGGCCGGTCTGTACATCCTGCTCGCCGGTTTCCCGATCATGTACTTCCCGTACGCGCACCTCCAGATCGGCAACCTCACGGTGGCCATGGCCACCACCGCCGGTGCCGGATCCCTGATCATCGGCGTGCTGCTCGTCGTCCTGGGCATCAGCGTCTGGTTCCAGAAGCACATCCGCACCTTCGCGGGTGTCGCCGCGATCCTGCTCGCGCTGGTGTCCCTTCCGGTGTCCAACTTCGGCGGCTTCATCGTGGGCTTCCTGCTCGCTTTGATCGGCGGAGCGATGGCCGTGGCCTGGGGGCCTGGTGCGCCCAAGCAGCCGCAGCCGGAGGGTGACGCGCCGTCGGCCGGGGACGACACCCCGGACGAGGCCACGTACTTCGCGGGCTCGGAGGGCGTGGCCGACTCGAACGACCTGTCAGGAACGAGCCCGGTGAACGGGGCGAACGGGAGGCACAGTGCCGGCTGACGAGGTGACCCACGGGACTGATGTGGACGAGTCCCGTGTGAGAACCGGGCCGCGCCATGCGGCACCCAAGAGGCCGCTGTTCACCAGGTTCCACATGCCGGCGGGCAAGGCGATCGCCTCCGTGGCGATGCCGACGGCCGTGCTCGTGGGCTTCGGGTTCACGTCGTCGCTCGCGATCGCGGACACCAACAACACGTCGACGTCGAACAGCCAGAAGGCCAACGAGTACAAGGACTGCGTCACCGCCCTGGACTCCGCCTCGCCCTCCGCGAGCGCGAGCGACGACTCCACGTCCTCGGCCACGCCGTCCGCCACGGCGTCGGCCGACGCGACGAAGGACTCGACGTCGTCGGGCAAGTCGTCCTCGTCGGATTCAGGTTCCGGCGACACGGCCACGCCGACGCCGTCCGCGTCCAAGTCGTCGTCCACGTCGTCCTCGGACTCGTCGGGTTCATCCGGCTCGTCCGGCTCCGACAGCACGGCGACCCCGTCGCCGTCCGCCTCCGCGAGCAGCGGCGGCAACCTGCTGGAGACGATCGGGGACGCGATCACCGGCATCCTCAGCGGCGGTACGACGAGCAGCTCGTCGGACTCCACGGCGAGCGCGACGCCGTCGCCGTCGGCATCCGCGTCGTCCAAGTCGTCGTCTTCCTCCTCCTCGTCCTCTTCGTCCACTTCGGGCAAGTCGTCGAGCAGGGACGCCGGCAGCAGCGCCTCCGGCACCGTCAAGGACACGGTCTCCAAGGCCACCAAGGCGGTCACGGACACCGTGAAGGACACCACCGGCACGGCGACCAAGGCTGCCGCCGACGCCACCTCCAGCGCCTCGCCGAGCCCGTCCGCGAGCTCCACCACCTCGGCCGGCAACTGCGAGGCCGCCACCGACGACGTGAGCGGCGTCGACAACAAGGAGGCGGTGGCGGACAACCCCTGGTACCTCAGCGCCAGTTCGCTCACGCTGAAGAGTGCCGACTACCAGGGTGTGGTCGAGGTGAAGACGGCCAGCGGCGCGAAGAAGAAGGTGCTGAAGTACGTCATCTCGGGCGGCACCGACATCGGCAACCTGCATCAGACGGTCAAGGACACGACCATCGGCAAGACCTACCACGTGCAGGCGGCCAGCGGTTCGACGTCGACGATCACCGGTGGCGCCACGACGATGTACACGGAGTCCATCTCCGGGAACCTCTTCGGCCTGATCCCGATCACGTTCAGCCCGGACAACCCGCCGCCGCTGAACATCCCGCTGATCTACTTCACCAACGTGAAGGTCGTTCAGGCGGCCCAGTTCGGCGGCACCCTGCACGTGCCCGGGATGCACGTCTACACGACCGACGGAACCAGCTGAGCTCCGTCCACAGACCCGTTCGGGAGCCGCGAGAAGGCTGTGCCCCGCCGAGTACCGACTCGGCGGGGCACAGCCCTGTCCGGCACTCGACGGCGGAGCGGAAAGCAGAGATGATCACTTTCGCCTTCGAGCCGCGGGCTGACGACGGCTCCTGGTCACCGGACTGGCGGCCACCGGTTGCGGACCTGAACGCCTCGGACTTCTGCCTGAGGTACTTCAAGGCCGATCTGCGGCTGGTCGTCCACGGTGTGGACCTCGGTGTGCGGCTGCGGGGAGAGCCCGTGGCCGACCTGGCCCTGTTGCCGGACCTCGCGGTGCGGGAGCTGGGGACCCGCGCTGATGTCGAGGCCGAGGCCTCCCTCACCCAGCACGTCTACTCCTTCCACCGCGAGGGGTCGACGGTCACCCTCACGACGGAGTGGCCGCCGGCCACTGCCGTACTGACCTGGGAGGAACTGGGCGGGCTCGCCGAGCGGGCGAAGGCCGAGGCGGTACGGCTGATCACCGCCGCCCATCCGGAACTGGGCGACCACACCTGGCTGCGCGAGACGGTGGGAGCACCGCCGACCGCGTGACGCCACCGTGCCGGGGTCGATGGGCCCCGACACGGACCGAGGGCGCCCCCTGTCGGGAGCGCCCTCGGTGTCGTACAAGACCCTTCAAAGGGACGTCACTTGCCGCCGCCGATGTGGTGGACGCGGAGCATGTTGGTGGTGCCGGAGACGCCGGGGGGCGAACCGGCCGTGATGATGACGGTGTCGCCCGGGCTGAAGCGGTTGATCTTGGCGATCTCCATGTCGACCATGTCGACCATCTCGTCCGTGGTGTTCACGAACGGCACCACGTGCGACTCCACGCCCCAGCTGAGGGTGAGCTGGTTGCGGGTGTTCTCGTCGGTGGTGAAGGCGATGATCGGCTGCTGGGCGCGGTAGCGGGAGAGGCGGCGGGCCGTGTCACCGGACTGCGTGAAGGCGACCAGGCCGCGACCGCCGAGGAAGTCGGCGATCTCGCAGGCGGCACGGGCCACCGAACCACCCTGCGTACGCGGCTTCTTGCCGGGGACGAGCGGCTGCAGGCCCTTGCTCAGCAGCTCCTGCTCGGCCGCGGCGACGATCTTCGACATCGTCTTGACGGTCTCGACCGGGTACGCGCCCACACTGGACTCGGCGGACAGCATGACCGCGTCGGCGCCGTCCAGGATCGCGTTGGCCACGTCGGAGGCCTCGGCGCGGGTCGGGCGGGAGTTGGTGATCATCGACTCCATCATCTGGGTCGCCACGATCACCGGCTTGGCGTTGCGGCGGCACAGCTCGATGAGCCGCTTCTGCACCATGGGGACCTTCTCGAGCGGGTACTCGACGGCGAGGTCACCACGGGCGACCATCACGGCGTCGAACGCCAGCACGACGCCCTCCATGTTCTCGACCGCCTGCGGCTTCTCCACCTTGGCGATGACGGGGACCCGGCGGCCCTCCTCGTCCATCACCCGGTGGACGTCGTTGACGTCCTTGGCGTCCCGCACGAAGGACAGCGCGACCATGTCGCAGCCCATGCGCAGCGCGAACCGCAGGTCCTCGATGTCCTTGTCGCTCAGCGCGGGCACGTTGACGGCCGCACCGGGCAGGTTGATGCCCTTGTGGTCGGAGACGACGCCGCCCTCGATGACGATCGACTTCACCCGCGGGCCCTCGACGTCCAGGACCTTCAGCTCGACGTTGCCGTCGTTGATCAGGATCTGGTCGCCGCGCGAGACATCGCCCGGCAGGCCCTTGTAGGTCGTACCGCAGATGTGCTTGTCGCCCGGGACGTCCTCGGTCGTGATGACGAACTCGTCACCGCGCTCCAGCTCCACCGGTCCCTCGGCGAAGGTCTCCAGACGGATCTTCGGGCCCTGGAGGTCGGCGAGGACGCCGATGGGCCGGCCGGTCTCCTTGGAGGCGGCGCGGACGCGGTCGTAGCGTCCCTGGTGCTCGGCGTGCGAGCCGTGGCTGAAATTGAACCGGGCCACGTTCATGCCGGCCTCGATCATGGAGACGAGCATCTCGTGGGTGTCGACCGCGGGGCCGAGAGTACAGACGATTTTCGAACGGCGCATGGGGCGATCCTATCGGTTTGTTTCGCTACGGAATATTCCGTCTGGTGGAAGATACAAATGGGCGCTAATGTGCTCAGCTGTTAATTCCGACCGGCGTCGACCAGTGCGTACGTCTGCGTCGCGATCTCGAGTTCCTCGTCGGTCGGCACCACGGCGACCGCGACCCGCGCGACCGCCGGCGATATCAGCCGCGGCCCGTCCGCCCGTACGGCGTTCAGCTCCGGGTCCACGGCCAGCCCCAGCGTCTCCAGTCCGGCGACGGCCGCCTCCCGCACGGGCGCCGCGTTCTCCCCGACCCCCGCCGTGAACGCCACCGCGTCCACCCGGCCGAGCACGGCGTAGTAGGCGCCTATGTACTTCTTCAGACGGTGAATGTAGATGTCGAAGGCGAGCTTCGCGTCCTCGTCGCCCTCGTCGATCCGGCGCCGGATCTCCCGCATGTCGTTGTCACCGCACAGCCCGAACAAACCACTCCTCTTGTTGAGAAGAGTGTCGATCTCATCCATGGACATTCCGCCAACTCGGGCCAAATGGAAAATGACGGCCGGATCCAGATCGCCGGAACGGGTTCCCATCACGAGCCCCTCCAAAGGCGTCAGCCCCATGGAGGTGTCCACACACCGGCCGCCCCGGACGGCGGACGCGGACGCCCCGTTGCCGAGGTGCAGCACGATGACGTTGACGTCCTCCGGCGCCCTGCCCAGCAGCCGGGCCGTCTCCCGGGAGACATACGCGTGCGAGGTGCCGTGGAAGCCGTAGCGGCGGATCCGGTGCCGGTCGGCGACCTTCGGGTCGAGCGCGTAGCGGGCCGCGGACTCCGGCATCGTGGTGTGGAACGCCGTGTCGAAGACGGCGACCTGGGGCAGGTCCGGGCGCAGCGCCTGTGCCGTGCGGATGCCGGTCAGGTTCGCCGGATTGTGCAGCGGGGCGACCGGGATCAGCCGTTCGATCTCGGCGAGCACCGCGTCGTCGATCACGGTCGGCTCGGTGAAGAACATCCCGCCGTGCACCACCCGGTGCCCGATCGCGGCCAGCTCCGGCGAGTCGAGCCCGAGCCCGTCCCTCGTGAGCTCCTCCGCCACCGCCTTCAGGGCGGCCTCGTGATCGGCGATCGGCCCGTCCTGCTCCCGGGTGTCGCCGCTGCCGAGACGGGTGTGCCTGAACCGCGAGGTCTGCTCGCCGATCCGCTCGACCAGACCAACCGCAAGCCGGCTGCTGTCCCGCATGTCAAGGAGCTGGTACTTCACCGACGAGGAGCCGGAGTTGAGGACGAGGACACGGGTCGGACTGGGGCTCACTGGGCGGTTGCCTTCTCGCTCGGGGACGCGGCCGGGGCCCCGGCCGCGTTCTGGGCCTGGATCGCCGTGATGGCGACGGTGTTGACGATGTCCTGGACGAGGGCGCCCCGGGACAGGTCGTTGACGGGCTTGCGCAGCCCCTGCAGCACCGGACCCACCGCGATCGCGCCGGCCGACCGCTGCACGGCCTTGTAGGTGTTGTTGCCGGTGTTCAGGTCCGGGAAGATCAGCACGCTGGCCTGCCCGGCGACCGCGGAGCCCGGCAGCTTGGTCGCGGCGACGGACGGCTCCACGGCCGCGTCGTACTGGATCGGCCCCTCGATCATCAGATCGGGCCGGCGCGAGCGCGCCAGCTCGGTCGCCTCCCGCACCTTGTCCACGTCCACGCCCGAACCGGACGTACCCGTCGAGTACGACAGCATCGCGATCCGCGGCTCCACGCCGAACTGGGCGGCGGTCGCGGCGGACTGGATGGCGATATCGGCGAGCTGCTCGGCGTTCGGGTCCGGGTTGACCGCGCAGTCGCCGTAGACCAGCACCTTGTCGGCGAGGCACATGAAGAACACGGACGACACGATCGACGACCCCGGCGTGGTCTTGATGATCTCGAAGGCGGGCCGGATGGTCGCGGCGGTCGAGTGCACCGAACCCGACACCATCCCGTCCGCCAGCCCCTCCTGCACCATCAGCGTGCCGAAGTAGTTGACGTCGGAGACCACGTCGTACGCCAGCTCCACCGTCACGCCCTTGTGGGCGCGGAACAGGGCGTACTGCTCGGCGAAGCCGTCGCGCAGTTCGGAGGTGGCCGGGTCGATCAGCTGGGCGTCGGCGAGGTCGATGCCCAGGTCGGCGGCCTTCTTGCGGATCTGGTCGACCGGTCCGAGCAGGGTGATGTCACATACCCCCCGGCGCAGCAGCACCTCCGCCGCGTGCAGCACCCGAGTCTCGGTGCCCTCCGGCAGCACGACCCTTCGCTTGTCGGAACGGGCCTGTTCGAGCAGCTTGTGCTCGAACATCATCGGGGTGAGCCGGCCGGTGCTCGGCGCCGAGACCCGCTTGTTGAGGCCGGCGGTGTCGACGTACCGCTCGAACAGACCGAGCGCGGTCTCCGCCTTGCGAGGGGTGGCCGCGTTCAGCTTGCCCTCCAGCGAGAACAGCTGGGCGGCGGTCGGGAAGCTGTTGCCGGGCACGGATATCACCGGGGTGCCCGGGGCGAGCCGGGCGGCCAGGGTGAGGATCTCGTCGGTGGGCCGCTCGTTCAGGGTGAGCAGCACGCCGGCTATCGGCGGGGTGCCGGCGCTGTGCGCGGCCAGCGAGCCGATGACCAGGTCGGCGCGGTCGCCCGGGGTGACGACCAGACAGCCCGGGGTCAGGGCACCCAGGAAGTTCGGCAGCATCGCCCCGCCGAACACGAAGTCCAGCGCGTCCCGAGCCAGCCCCGAGTCGTCGCCGAGGAGCACCTTCGCACCGAGCGCGTGGGTGATCTGGGCGACCGTCGGCGCGGACAGCGCGGGCTCGTCCGGCAGCACGTACACCGGCACCGGCAGCCGCCCGTCGATCCGCTCGGCGATCTCGTCGCGATCCTCGCGGGCCACCCGGTTCGCGACCATCGCCAGCACGTCGCAGCCCAGACCGTCGTAGGCCCGGAAGGCGTTCCGGGTCTCCGCGAGCACCGACTCCGTGCTCTGGTCGCGGCCGCCCACCACCGGGATCACCGAGGCGCCGAACTCGTTGGCGAGCCGGGCGTTCAGGGACAGCTCGTCCGGGACCTGGGTGTCGGCGAAGTCGGTGCCGAGCACGAGGACGACCTCGTAGTCGCGCGCGACCAGGTGGAAGCGGTCGACGAGGGTGGAGACCAGTTCGTCGGCGCCCCGCTCGGCCTGGAGGGCGGACGCCTCGTGGTAGTCCATGCCGTAGACCGTCGCCGGATCCTGGGAGAGGCGGTACCGCGCGCGGAGCAACTCGAACAGACGATCGGGACGGTCATGGACGAGGGGGCGGAACACACCGACCCGGTCCACCTGTCGGGTCAGCAGCTCCATCACGCCCAGCTCGACCACCTGGCGGCCGTCGCCGCGGTCGATCCCGGTCACGTACACGCTGCGCGTCACGTGTGCACTCCATCCCTGTGTCGTACTGGTGTGGCCGCATAAAAATCGCCCACCGGGGTGAGCGGAACCCTCTTGACAATACCCCTGACGCCGGATAAGGCGCCCGTCAGGATTTCAGCGCCCCGCGTGGCATGAAACAATCGGATCGGCTCACCGGTCACGAAAGCGAGCAGGAGACACACCACCATGCGCATCGGAGTTCTCACCGCAGGCGGCGACTGCCCCGGCCTGAACGCCGTCATCCGATCGGTGGTGCACCGGGCTGTCGCCCAGTACGACGACGAGGTCATCGGTTTCGAGGACGGCTTCCGGGGACTGCTCGACGGCCACTACCGCACCCTCGACCTGGACGACGTCGGCGGCATCCTGGCCCGCGGCGGCACGATCCTGGGCTCCTCGCGGCTGGAGCGGGACCGCCTGCGCGAAGCCTGCGAGCTGGCCACCGACATGGTGGAAGAGTTCGGCATCGACGCGCTGATCCCGATCGGCGGCGAGGGCACGCTGACGGCGGCGCGCATGCTGTCCGACGCCGGCCTGCCGGTCGTCGGCGTCCCGAAGACCATCGACAACGACATCTCCTCCACGGACCGCACCTTCGGCTTCGACACCGCGGTGGGCGTCGCCACGGAGGCGATGGACCGGCTCAAGACCACTGCCGAGTCCCACCAGCGGGTGATGGTCGTCGAGGTCATGGGCCGGCACGCGGGCTGGATCGCTCTGGAGTCCGGGATGGCCGCGGGCGCACACGGCATCTGCCTCCCCGAGCGCCCCTTCGACCCCGCCGACCTGGTCAAGATGGTCGAGGAGCGCTTCTCCCGCGGCAAGAAGTTCGCCGTCGTGTGCGTGGCGGAGGGCGCCCACCCCGCCGAGGGCACGATGGACTACGGCAAGGGCGAGATCGACCAGTACGGCCATGAGCGCTTCCAGGGCATCGGCACGGCACTCGCGTACGAGCTGGAGCGGCGGCTCGGCAAGGAGGCCAAGCCGGTCATCCTCGGGCACGTCCAGCGGGGCGGCACACCCACCGCGTACGACCGCGTCCTCGCGACGCGGTTCGGTTGGCACGCGGTGGAGGCGGCGCACCGGGGGGAGTTCGGGAGGATGACGGCGCTGCGGGGGACGGACGTCGTGATGGTGCCGCTCGCCGAGGCGGTGACCGAACTGAAGACGGTGCCGAAGGACCGGATGGACGAGGCCGAGTCCGTTTTCTGAAGGGCGCCATACGTCAGGGGGCCGGGGTCTCGACCCGCCTCCAGAAGTGGGCCACCACCTGGGCCAGGAACTCCTGGCCCCTTCTTTCGGCCTCTGCCGACGCGGGCGAGTCGCCCCATGACAGCGTTGCCGTCATCTGGCCCTGGTAGGCCTCGTGCAGGTCGCGCAGGGCGTCCTCGATCAGGTGCTTGTCCAGCGGGAGCAGTTTGCCCACCGGCCGGACCTGGCCCTGCCAGCGGGTGGTGGCCGCGCTGCGGAGCAGGTCGGCCAGCTTCTCCTCCCTTCCCGTGACGGTGATGAAGTCCGCCAGGGATAGCCGGAGCAGCTCGGCCAGGGCGGCGGACTGGCGTTCCGTGCCCCGCCAGTTCTCGTCCTCCTCCATCTCCAGGTAGCCGAGGAGATCGAGGCCGACGGCCGACGCCACCTCCTCCGGAGCGATGCCCTGCGCGATCCGGTGTTCGCGCAGGGTCCGCGGCCGGCCGATCAGGTCACCCGGAAGACACCACAACACCCCCGCCAGCGCGGTGAGTTCGGGGCTGGTCGGGGTCGCCGCCCCCTGCTCCCAGGCGCGCACGAGATCGGGGCTGGCGTACGGCAGCCCGTACGACGCCCGTAGATCGTGGGCCACATGCTCGGGCCCCATGCCGAGAGCGGCGCGGAGCCTGCGGGCGGCGGGGGCGTTGAAGGGGGGACCTGGCTGGTTCGGCAGAGCTGGGGGTCGGCGCACAGCCGCCAAGGTAAGGGTGCGCGAGGGTGCGGACTACGGTCCGTTCGGCCAGGAACACGGATGGTGGGAACGTACGGATTCACCGTTGGTGCTTACCTGTTCATCCCTTGACGGCGCCCCCCAGTGCGAACCCACCGCCCAGCCGGCGCGCGACCAGCACGTACAGCAGGATCACCGGCGTCGAGTAGATGACGGAGAACGCGGCGAGCTGGCCGTAGGCGACCATGCCACGGTTGCCGAAGAAGTCGTTGATGCTGACCGAGGCGGGCATCTGGTCCGGCGAGAGCAGCAGCATGAACGGGACGAAGAAGTTGCCCCACATCATCACGAAGGCGAAGACGGTGACGACGGCGAGACCGGGTCCCATGAGCGGAAGCACGATCCGCACCAGCGACTGGGCGGAGTTGGCCCCGTCCGTCCAGGCGGCCTCCTCCAGCTCCTTCGGCACGCCGTCCATGAAGTTCTTCATCAGCCAGATGGCGAACGGGAGTTGGGAGGCGGCGAAGAACAGGATCGTGCCCTGCATGGTGTCGATGAGATTGATCCGCACGAACAGCGCGTACACCGGCACCATGATCGCGGTGATCGGCAGGCTCGTCGCGAACAGGACGGAGAGCAGGAACGGCCGGTTGAGCCGGGACCGGTAGCGGGAGAGCGGGTAGGCGGCGAGGGCGGCGCAGACGACCGTCAGCGCGGTGGCGCCCCCGCACAGGATCAGGCTGTTGAGCAGCGGGGTGTAGGTGATGTCGGGGGTGAGGATCGCGTCGAAGTTGCCGAAGGTGAACCCGTCCGGGACCTTCACCCGGAGACCGGCGTGCGGGTCGACGGCGGAGAGCACCACCCAGGCGAGCGGGAGCACGAAGGCGGCGGCCACGACGAGCAGGCCGAGGTCGGCGGCCAGGCGCCGGGACCGGCGCCTGGAGCGGTGTCCGGAACCGCGTCGGGAGCGGGGCATCTGGTTGTCTCACACCTCCGTACGCAGCAGCCGCATGTAGACGACGGAGAAGAGCGAGCCGACGAGAAGCAGCAGCAGCGCGACGGCGGTGCCGTACCCGATCATGCTGTTCTGGAAGGCCTGTTCGTACATGAAGAGGGGCAGTGTCTGGCTCCTGTCGCCCGGCCCGCCCCGGGTCATCACCCAGATCAGCCCGAACACGGACAGCGTCTGCAGCGTGTTGAGCATCAGGTTCGTCCCGATGGACCGCCGGATCATCGGCAGCGTGATGTGCCACATCCGCCGCCAGCCGCCGGCGCCGTCGACCTCCGCGGACTCCTCGATCTCGTCCGGTATCTCGTCGAGGGCGGCGGAGTAGACGAGCATCGAGAAGGCGGTGCCCCGCCACACGTTGGCGAACGACACGGCCAGGATGGGCAGGGTGAACAGCCAGTTCTGGGACGGCAGATGGAGGAAGTCGAGGATGGCGTTGAGGGTCCCCTCCTTCCGGAAGAACGCGTACAGCAGGAACCCGGCGACGACCTCCGGCAGCACCCACGCCGTGATCACGATCCCGCCGGTGAGCGTCCGCACCGGTTTGGATGCCCGCCGCATCAGCGCGGCGAGCGCCAGCCCCAGCGTGTTCTGCCCGAGCAGCGAGGACAGCACGGTGAAGACGAGGGTCAGCCAGACGGCGTTCAGGAAGGCGTCGTCGTGGAACGCCCTGCGGAAGTTGGCGAACCCGACGAAGGAGGCGTGCGCCTGGCCGGTGAGCTGGAGGTCGGTGAAGGCGATGTAGGCGCAGTAGACGATGGGCCCGGCGAGGAAGAGAAGCAGCAGGACGAGGGCGGGGGTGAGGGGGAGGGCGCGGGAGATTCGACGCGTGATCGCTGTCACTGGGTGACCACTTGGTTGCCGGTGACGTCCTTGAGCGTCGAGTCGTAGGTACTCGCGGCCTTCTCCACGGACGCGTCCCCGGTGGTCACCCCTTCCATGGCCTCCTGGATGGCGGTGGAGACCTTCGGGTACGCCGGGTAGGCGGGCCGGTAGTGGGTGCTCGCGACGAGATCGGTGAAGAACTTGATGCCGGGCTGGGCGGACGCGTACGAAGGATCGCCCGCGACGTCCTTGCGCACCGCGATCCCCGAGTTGGCGATGTACCACTTCTCGGCGTTCGCCTTGGTCTGCATGGTCTTGACGAAGTCGAAGGCGAGATCGGGGTTGCCGGCCTTGGCCGGGACGGACCAGGTCCAGCCGCCGGACATGCTCACCTTGCCGGGGGCCTGGCCCTGTTGGGTCGGCATGTACGCCAGCCCGAGATCCTTGGACCAGTCGGGCCACTCGTGCCCGCTGTTCCTGCCCCACGACTGCGGCAGCCAGGACCCGTCGAGGTTGATGCCCAGCTTGCCCTGGGGCATCAGCTCACCCCATACGGTGTTCCGGTAGTTGGGATCGAGCGCGTCGGAGACGTCCGGCCCCAGCTTGTCCTTGTACACGGTCTCGACGAACGACAGCGCGTCCTTGAACCCCTGGCTCCCGGCGATCCACTTCTTGCTCGCCTTGTCGTACAGGGGGTCGGAGGTCCCATCGCCGGTGCCGTAGAGCAGCATCTCGAAGCCCTGCATGGTGGCGGTCTCGCCGGCGGGTTTGCCGGTGTAGACGTTGAGGGGCGTGACGCCGGGGACCTTCTGCTTGATGGTCCGGGCGGCGGCGAGCACGTCGTCCCAGCTCTTGGGCTGCCAGTCGGCCGGCAGCCCGGCCTTCTCGAACACGCGCTTGTCGAACCACAGCCCGCGGGTGTCGGTCCCGTCCGGCACCCCGTACGTCTTCCCGTCCTCCCCTCGCGCCGCGGCCTTGGCGGTGTCGATGAACTGCCCCCAGTCCCGCCACTTGGCGAGATAGGAGTCGAGGGGCTTCAAGTACCCGCTGGTGATGTCGGAGTTGATGAGGAAGGTGTCCTCGTAGACGAGGTCGGGCGCGGTTCTCGGCGACCGGAGCATCTGCTCCAGCTTGGTGTAGTAGTCGGCGTCCGAGGCCTTGATGGGGACGAGCTCGACCTTCTTCCCCGGGTACTCCTTCTCGAACTGCTTCTTGATGTCCGCGAGGTAGTTGTCCGTCACCTTGACGGTGTTGTCCATGGACTCCTTGAAGGAGACCTTGACGGTGTCGGGACTGCTCCCGGATCCGCTGCTGCAAGCGGTCAGGGAGGCGGCTGCGGTGACGAGGGAGAGGGCAAGGATGCTGACGGCGGTGGGGCGCACGGGCACGACCTCCTCGGGACGCACTGCGCTGTGGCCTGGGGGTTCGTCTCTCTTGCCGTGTGAAGGTAAGTGGAGTGGTCTAGTCAGGTCAATGCGTGTGCGGGGGTTTGCTGTGTGGGGGAGGGGTGAGGATGCGCGTCGCGGTGCTGGAGAAGACCAAGGTGCGCGCGCCGGTCGGCCCCTACTGCACGGATCCCTCATCTGGATACGCGGCCTTGCCCCGGGGACGCGGTTGCGGTGCCCGGCCGGCGAGCCGGACGCCGCAACCGCGCACGTCAGGCCGACGCGGTGACCGCTCCGCCGAAGTGCCGGGCGAAGAACCGGACCGCGCTGTCGGCCTCGAACCGGGGCAGCTCCTTGTGCTCGCCCGAGTTCACGTGCAACGACTTCTCCTTCGAGGCGAAGGCGTCGAACAGCGCGAGACCCTCCTCGCGCGAGATGTGCTCGTCGTCCCACTGCAGATCGAACTCGATCGGGATGGTGATCTGCCTCGCCTTCTCGGCCAGGACAGCGGGCCAGTGCTGGCCGAAGACCGCGGCGGTGATCCGGGGTTCGACCGCCGCCAACGGCACGCCGATCGCGGTGCCCATGTTGATGCCCCAGTAGCCGACCGGCCCATCGGTGCCGATCTCCGGAAGCTCCTGGAGGGCGTCCAGCGTTGCCTGCCACTCGGGCACGGCGAGCTTTGCCAGGTGATCGTTGTAGGGCAGTTCCGCCGACCGGCCGGTGAAACCCAGCGGGCGCGGCGGCAGGGTGGCCGTCGCCTGGGGGACCGGGCCGTGGATCGTGCCCTTGCCGCTAGTGTCCGGTCCGCTTGCCGGTGACGGGACCGTGGAAGATGCCGCCCCGGAAGTCGATATGGTCGCCCCCGTACCGTACTTGGGGATCCTCCTTGGAGTCCGAGGACTCCCGGGGCCGGTGCTTGCGCAGGATTCCCACCGCCACCGACGCGGCCCGCTCGGCGGCGCGTATCTGCGAGCCCGAGGCGTCGGCCGCGTGCTTGTCGGCGTTGGCGAGGTCGCTGATGCCACGGATCACCAGAACGTCCAACTGGCCGTTCAGGTGGGCCGCGTGGGCGGCACCGGTGCCCTCCATCTCGATCGCGCAGGCGTCGTTGTAGTGGCGGCGGATGTGATCGGCGAAGACCGACTGGTCGTCGGCCAGAACTACATCGCCGACGGCGATCGGCTTGCGGTGCCCCCGTACGTCCGGCATGTCCCGCAACGCGGACCGCGCGGCCTGCACCAGCCGGTGCGAGCCGAGCCACACCTCGGGGCGCGCCTGGAAGCCGTCCGGTGTCTGCTTGCCGCCGTGGATGGCGTACACCTTCGTGCCGACGACGACGTCACCGATCTCGATGTCGTCCTTGAGCCCGCCCGCGACCCCGACGAACAGCACCACCTCTGGGCCGAGCCAGTCGACGATCTGAGTGGTGAGCGAGGCGGCGGTCAGTGCACCCACGCCCAGCTCGGCGAGCGCCACGGTCCACCCGGTGTCCGCGAGCCGGCCGAGTTCGGCCCGGGTGCCGTTGGGATGGACGATCTCCTCGGCATCGACGAGATGGGGGCGCACGGCGTCGTACTCCTCCGGCAGAGCGGTGAGGAGGACGGCTGCGGCGGTGGGACGCGGTCGCTTCGCGGGCATCTGTCCAAGGTAGCGACAAGTTGCCTGTACGGACGACGGTATGGTCGTCCGGCGTCGATCGGGCCGTCGGGTGGGGGAGAGCCGTATGCCGGAGCAGGGCGTCACCGTCGGGCAGTTGCTGCTCGCCGAGTACCAGACCGTCAAGGACGAGCAGAAGGCGCGGATCGGGTTCCGGGACAACCTGCTGTACGTGACGCTCGGTGTCGTGGCCGCCGTCATCGCCGCGGCGGCGCAGGCGAAGCAGCCGTCGATGCTGCTTGCCCTGCCTCCCGTGTGTGTCGTTCTCGGGTGGACCTACCTGGTCAACGACGAGAAGATCACGGCGATCGGGCACTACGTGCGGGAGGACTTGGGGCCGCGGCTCGGGCAACTTGCCTCCGCCGGCGATGACTTCGCCACCTTCGGCTGGGAGGCCTATCACCGGACCGATGTCCGGCGGCGGACCCGCAAGATGATCCAGGCTGTGATCGACCTGACCGCGTTCTGCGCGGTGCCGCTGGCCGCGCTGGTGGTGTTCTGGGCGGGTGGGGACGGTGGCGGGTTGCTGGTCGGGCTGTCGGTGGTGGAGGCACTCGCGGTGGTGGGGCTCGGGGCGCAGGTCCTGCTGTATATGAGGCCGGTGGGACCGGCACGGACCTCCGTCTGACGTCGCTCCCGTTGCACAGCTCGGCCCTACCGCCCCCGCCCCCACCGATAAACCAACTCCGGCCTCCCCACCTGCCCGTACAACGGGCTCCGCCCAGCCCGTCCCGCCTCCACCAAGTGCTCCAGATACCGGCGAGCAGTGATCCGGGAGATCCCCACGCTCTCTGCCAGCGCCGCTGCGGTCAGCCCCTCCTCGGCCTCTCGCAGGGCCACGGTCACCCGCTCCAGAGTCGGCGCGCTCAAACCCTTCGGAAGCGCCGCAGGCGACGGTGCACGGAGCGCCGCCAGCGCCCGGTCCACCTCGTCCTGCCCGCTCGCCTCGCCCACCGCCGCCCGGAACTCCGAGTACCGGGTCAGCCGGTCGCGGAGGGTCGCGAAGGTGAACGGCTTCAGGACGTACTGGACTACGCCCAGCGAGACGCCTTCCCGTACCACCGCCAGATCCCGCGCCGACGTCACCGCTATGACGTCCGCCTGATGGCCCGCCGCCCGCAGTGACCGGGCGAACTGCAGGCCGTGCACGTCCGGCAGGTGCAGGTCCAGGAGCAGCAGATCCACCGGAGTGCGGTCGAGGATCCGCCGGGCCTCCGCTCCCGTGTGCGCCTTGCCCACCGCCACGAATCCCGGTACCCGGTCCACGTACATCACATGCGCGTCCGCGGCGACCGGATCGTCCTCCACCACCAGCACCCGGATCGGTTCACCGGTCATCACGCGTCACCCCCCGCCATCGACGCCCGCAGCGGCAGTCGTACCTCGAACACCGCCCCGCCCTCGGGTGCCTCCGTCACGGTCAGGGTGCCCTCCAGACGGGTCACCGCCTGGCGTACGAGCGCCAGGCCCAGCCCCCGGCCGCCCGGCCCCGCCGGCTTCGTCGAGAAGCCGCGCTGGAAGACCAGCTCCGCGTGCGCGGGGTCCACCCCCGCTCCCGTGTCCGTCACCCGCATCACCAGCTCGGCTTCCTCCGCGTAAGCGGTCACTGTCACGCGCGCCCCCACCGACCCCTGGGCCGCGTCCACCGCGTTGTCGATCAGGTTGCCGAGAATCGTCACCAGATCGCGTGCCGACAGGCTCTCCGGTAGCAAACCGTCATCCAGCCGGCTCTCGTCCGAGACCACCAGCTCGACGCCCCGCTCGTTCGCCTGGGCCGTCTTGCCCAGGAGGAGGGCGGCCAGGACCGGTTCGCTGACCGCCGCCACCACCTGGTCGGTCAGCGCCTGCGCCAGTTCCAGCTCCGCCGTGGCGAAGTCGACGGCCTCCGACGCCCTGCCCAGCTCGATCAGCGAGACGACCGTGTGCAGACGGTTCGCCGCCTCGTGCGCCTGCGAGCGCAGCGCCTGCGTGAAGCCCCGCTCCGAGTCCAACTCGCCCATCAGGGACTGGAGTTCGGTTACGTCGCGGAGGGTGACCACTGTTCCGCGGCGCTCGCCGCCCGATACCGGTGAGGTGTTCACCACCAGGACCCGGTCCGCCGTCAGATGCACCTCGTCCACCCGCGGCTCGGAGGCCAGCAGCGCACCGGTCAACGGGGCCGGCAGGCCCAGTTCGGCCACCGAGTGCCCGATCACGTCCCCTTCCGAGCCCACTCCCAGCAGCTCCCGACCCCCGTCGTTGATCAGCGCCACCCGGAACTGCCCGTCCAGCATCAGCAATCCCTCGCGCACCGCGTGCAGCGCCGCCTCGTGGTAGTCGTGCATCCGGCTCAGTTCCGCCGCGTTCATACCGTGGGTGTGGCGGCGCAGACGGGCGTTGATGACGTATGTGCCGAGCCCGCCCAGCACCAGGGCGCCCGCCGCCACCCCGAGCAGCGCCGTGACCTGTTCCTGGACCCGCCGGCTGATCGCCTCCACCCTGATGCCCGCGCTCACCAGGCCGATCACCCGGCCGTTGTCCTCCACGGGGGTCACCGTACGCACGGACGCGCCCAGGGTGCCCTTGTAGGTCTCGCTGAAGGTGTGGCCGTGCTGGGCCGCGTCGATGTGGCCGAGGTACCGCCTGCCGATCTGGGTCGGGTCGGGGTGCGTCCAGCGGATGCCGTCCGGGGTCATGATCGTGATGAAGTCGACCCCGGTGTCCCGCATGACCTGGAGGGCGTACGGCTGGAGCAGGGCCGAGGGGTTCTTCGTGTGGATCGCCGTACGGACGGAAGGCGCGTCGGCGACCGAGCGGGCCACCGCGGTCGCCTGGCGGGTCGCCGCGTCCTCGGCCTGGTGGCGGTCGCTGACGTAGGTGAACAGCGCGTACCCGGCCACGACCACCGCTATCAGCACGGCCTGCATGGCGAAGAGCTGCCCGGCCAGGCTGCGAGGTCTCGGGACACGGGGGATGCGCATGGAGTCAGTGTGCCTCGCCGGGCCGACGCGGCTTCCGTTCACCGACCGCCGTACTCGCCGATGTACTCAATGAACACAAGGGTGACCGGCCTCACAGAGCAGGAGATAGTCACCGCAACGAGGAATGAACGGAAGTCGGACACTCGGTTCCGGCCATCACTTCCCGCCCCTCGAAAGCCGCATCCCCAGCCCCATCCCCCGGACGTGAGCCGCACGCCGGTAGTACCGACGAAGACGTCAAGGAGGCGAGCCGTGACGACGACGCCTACGGCCCCAGCCGCACCCGCCGTTAAGAGAGACCGCACCCATTACCTCTACATCGCGGTGATCGCCGCGGTGGCGCTGGGTATCGTCGTGGGCCTCGTCTGGCCCGACGCCGGTGTCCAGCTCAAGCCCCTCGGCACCGGCTTCGTCAACCTCATCAAGATGATGATCTCGCCGATCATCTTCTGCACGATCGTGCTCGGTATCGGCTCCGTACGGAAGGCCGCCAAGGTCGGTGCCGTCGGCGGTATCGCGCTCGGCTACTTCCTGGTGATGTCGCTGGTCGCGCTGAGCATCGGGCTCGTCGTCGGCAACATCCTGCACCCCGGTGACGGGCTGCACCTCACCAACGCCATCAAGGCCACCGGGCACAGCCAGGTGGACTCCGAGGCGCTCGGCCCGGTCGACTTCGTACTCTCGATCATTCCGACCACCTTCGTCTCCGCCTTCACCGAGGGCCAGGTCCTGCAGACGCTGCTCATCGCGCTGCTCGCCGGGTTCGCGCTGCAGGCCATGGGGTCGGTCGGGCAGCCGGTGCTGCGCGGTGTCGAGCACATCCAGCGGCTCGTCTTCCGCATCCTGGGCATGATCATGTGGGCCGCGCCGATCGGTGCGTTCGGCGCCATCGCGGCCGTCGTCGGGTCCGCCGGTATCGACGCGCTCAAGAGCCTCGCCGTGCTGATGCTCGGCTTCTACGTGACCTGTGTGCTCTTCGTCTTCGTGGTGCTCGGCGCGATCCTGCGGATCGTCGCCGGACTGAACATCTTCACGCTGTTCAAGTACCTCGCCCGTGAGTTCCTGCTGATCCTGTCCACCTCCTCCTCCGAGTCCGCGCTGCCGCGGCTCATCGCGAAGATGGAGCACCTGGGTGTCAGCAAGGCCGTGGTCGGTATCACCGTCCCGACCGGCTACTCCTTCAACCTCGACGGCACCATGATCTACATGACCATGGCGTCCCTCTACATCGCCGACGCCCTCGGTACGCCGATGTCGGTCGGCGAGCAGATCCCGCTGCTGCTCTTCCTGCTGCTGGCCTCCAAGGGCGCGGCGGGCGTCAGCGGCGCCGGTCTGGCCACGCTGGCCGGTGGTCTGCAGTCGCACAAGCCCGCACTGGTCGACGGTGTCGGTCTGATCGTCGGTATCGACCGCTTCATGAGCGAGGCCCGCGCCCTGACGAACTTCGCGGGCAACTCCGTCGCCACCGTCCTGATCGGCACCTGGACCAAGGACATCGACAAGGCCCGGATGCAGCAGGTGCTCGCCGGTGAGCTGCCGTTCGACGAGACGACGCTGCTGGACGAGGGCGCGGACGCGAAGCCCGAACTGCCCGAGCAGCGCGAGGAGTTGGCCAAGGCCTAGGCGCCGCCCCCCGAAAGACACCGGACGTCCGGCCCGGCCTGAACCCGGGCCGGCCGTCCGGTCACCGCTCTCCGGGCGGCTGAGAACTCCCCCCGTTGCTCAGCCGCCCGGAGGCATGTCCGCCGGCAGAAAACCGCTACTCGCTCAACTCGGCCACCAGCTCGGCGGCCTTGGAGGCGGGCACGCCCGCCGCCGTCAGTGCGCTGACCGCGGCGGAGCGGCCCGCCTCCTTCGCGTCCAGCAGGCCGTCGTTCACCGCCTCCATCACCGCGAACAGCAACTGCTCGTGCACGTACGCCAGGGCCGGCGCCGGCAGCGGTGAGCTGAACACGCCCTCGTCGAGGCCGCGTCGGAGGACCGCCGTCTTGTTCTCGCGCAGTGGCGCCAGCCGGTCGCGGATGCCCTGCACGGTGACCGTGCGCTGGGCGAGGCCGACCAGCAGCCGGTAGCGGTCGGCGATCTCCCAGATCGCGAGCACCGACCGGGCCACCGCCTCCGCCGGGTCCGCAGTCTCCCTGCGGGCTCCCGCGTCCGCGGCCACCACCGCCTCCACCGCGCCGTCGACGAGCGTGGCGAGGAGCGCCTCACGGCTGGGGAAGTGGCCGTACACGGTCCGCCGTACGACCCCCGCGGCGCGGGCGATCTGGTCCATCGAGGCGTCGGGGTCGCGCAGCAGCTCGGCGAGGGCGACATCGAGGATACGGCGCCGGTTCGCGTCGGCGCGGGAGCCGGCGCCGGTGTTACCCGTGGTCATGGCTGCCATTCTGCCTGCCCGGCGAGCGGGCTCACGTTCTCTCCGCAAGTGCTTCACCTCCTTCATTTGCACACTGCTGTGCAGTTGGCTTACATTGCACATGGTTGTGCAATTGCACGCCACTGTGCAAGTTCTGTCGCGCGTGAGGAAGGCGATCCCTGCCATGCGACTCGTCGTCAACGAACCGGTCGAGAGGACGCAGCGGCCGTACCCGCGCCGCTGGTGGGCGCTGCTCGTCCTCTGTCTGAGCCTGCTGATCATCGTGATGGCCAACACCGCCCTCACGGTCGCCGCCCCCGACATGACCTCCGACCTGGGGCTCAGCAGCTCCGACCTGCAGTGGGTCATCGACGGCTACACCGTCCCGTACGCGGCCCTGATGCTGCTGTTCGGCGCGATCGGCGACAAGTACAGCCGCCGGGGAGCGCTCATCCTGGGCCTGGTCGTGTTCGGCGGCGGAGCCGTCTTCGGGTACCTCGCCGACAGCGCCACGACCGTGATCGCGGCCCGTGCCGTGATGGGCACCGGTGCCGCCCTGATCATGCCCGCCACCCTCTCCCTGCTGGCCGCGACCTTCCCGCGTGCCGAGCGGGCCAAGGCGATCACGCTCTGGACCGCCACCGCGGGGCTCGCCATCGCCGCCGGACCGGTGGTCGCCGGCGCCCTGCTGCGCGACCACGGCTGGTCCTCGACCTTCCTCATCAACGTGCCGATCGCTGCCGTCGCCATCGTCGGCGCGCTCGTCCTCGTACCGCCGAGCAGAGCCGGTCACCACGACCGGATCGACTACGTCGGCGGACTGCTCTCCGTGCTCTGGATCGGCTCGCTGGTCTACATGATCATCGAGGGGCCGCACTTCGGCTGGGGCGTCAGGGCCGTCACGGCGGCGGTCGTCGCAGGCGTCGGCCTCGTCGCCTTCGTCCTGTGGGAGCTGCGCCACCCGCGCCCGGTCCTGGACGTCCGCCGCTTCGCCCACCGCCGCTTCGCCGGTTCCAACCTCGCCGTCGCCCTCTTCTTCCTCGCCGTCTTCGGTGCCTTCTACTACCTCACCCAGCACCTCCAGTTCGTCCTCGGTTACGACGCTCTCGGGACCGGTGTGCGGATGCTCCCGCTGGCCGGCGCGGTCTTCGTGGGCTCGGCCCTCACCGGCTGGCTCACCCCGCGCGTCGGCATGAAGTGGACGGTCACGGCGGGCATGGTCGGCGGTACGACCGCGCTCGCGCTGCTGACCCAGGTGGACGGATCCTCGACCTACGGCGACTTCGTCGCCCCGCTGATCGTCCTCGGCCTCGCCATCGGGCTGGCGCTCTCGCCCTGCACCGACGCGATCATGGGTGCCTTCCCGGAGTCCGAACTGGGCGTCGGCGGCGCCGTGAACGACACCTCGCTGGAGCTCGGCGGCTCCCTCGGCATCGCCCTCCTCGGTTCGCTCCTGTCGACGTCGTACGGTGACCACCTCGCCGACGCCACCGGCGGCAGCAAGCTGCCCGCGAGCACGCTCGCCACCGCGCAGGACTCGGTCGGCGCCGGTTACGCGGTCGCCCAGGGCATCGGCGAGAAGGCGAAGCAGGCCGCGGCCCAGGCGGCGCAGGCCACCGACCCGCAGCAGGCGGCGCAGTTGAAGGCGCAGGCGCAGCAACTGGCGCAGGGCGCCCGGCAGATGGCCGACGCCGTCGGCTCCTCCTTCGCCCACGCCGTGGCCCACACCAGCCTGGTCGGCGCGGTGATCCTGGGTATTGGCACGCTCCTCGTGGCCTTCCTGCTGCCGCTCCGTGAAGTCGCGGTGTCGGACGTGAAGACCGAGGAGAAGGAGTTGGTGGAAAGCTCGTATCGGCGATTGGTATGCCTCGTTCGTCGTCCCGGCCCGTATCGACCTGCTGCCGAGAACGGGCCAGGTGCTCGGTGTGGACTGGGGCGTGAAAGAGATCGCGACCATTACCTCGGATGCCCACGACCTCCCACATCCTGAGCATGGCAAGAAGACCAAGACCAAGCTGACCCGTTATGGCCTGATGACGGCCCGCCGCAAACCGAAGAAGGGGCAGGCGGCCTCGAAGGGTTACCGCGACGCCAAGAGGTTGCGGGCGAAGGCGTACCGGAAGATTGCCCGGCAGAGGCAGGACGCCGCCCGCAAGTGGGCCAAGAGGATCGTGCGGGACCATGACGCGATCGCGGTGGAGGACTTCCGGCCGAAGTTCCTTGCCAAGACCGGCATGGCGCGCAAGGCGGCTGATGCCGCGATCGGCGCGACGAAGCAGGCTCTACTGGAAATGGGCCGTAAGCACGGGCGGGATGTACGTCTGGTGCATCCCGCGCACACCACCATGGACTGCGGACGCTGCGGAGCGAGAACCAAGCACGCACTCCCGTTGTCGGAACGTACTTACACTTGCACCGCGTGCGGAGCCGTCTCTCCGAGGGACGAGAACTCTGCGCGTGTGATGCTGGTCCGGGCTGGTCTGGCCCCGGCTGGTGTCGAGGGCGTAAGACCCCCTGGAGCGCAGCTCCAGGAGGCGGCCTGAGCCAGGAATCCCGTCTCACCAGAGGGGGGAGCAGTCAAATGCCCCTTGCGCGCGTGCCGGATCAGCCGAAACGGCCCGTTCGTACGCGGCATCGATGAATGTACGGAGGCACACGGGGGATGAAGATCGACTGGGACCGGCGGACCTGCTCGCGCAAGGGCCACACGACCTACGCGCCGGACGACCCGCGGCTGCGGGTGCGGCTGCACGCCCAGACCGCGGTCGGGGACGCCTGGCGCTGTCTGCGCTGCGGTGACTTCGTGCTCGGTGAGCCGCACGGCTCGGGGCCGGCCGCGGACGCCCCGCTGGTGCCGCGCGGGAAGGTGCTGCGGGACCTGTTCATCCTGCGCTTCCTGGCGATCGAGCGGGCCGTGCGCGGGGTGTTCATCGTGCTGGTCGCGGTCGCGGTGTGGAGGTTCAGCAACAGCCAGGACGCGGTGCGCAGGTTCTTCAACGAGAACCTGGATGTCTTCCGGCCGGTGTTCAAGCACTTCCACTACGACCTCGACCATTCACCGGTCGTCGGTTCCATCCAGAAGGCCTTCGGCTACAAGCACTCCACACTGCTGCTGGTGGCCGCACTGCTGCTGGCGTACGCGCTGATCGAACTCGTCGAGGCGGTCGGTCTCTGGTACGCCAAGCGCTGGGCGGAATATCTGACGGTGGTGGCCACCGCCGCCTTCCTGCCGCTGGAGATCTACGAACTCACCGAGAAAGTCAGCTATATCAAGATCGCGACTCTGGTGCTGAACATCCTCGCCGTCCTCTATATCGCCCTCGCCAAGCGGCTGTTCGGGCTGCGTGGCGGGCGCAGGGCCTTCGACGAGGAGCGGCACAGCGCCTCGCTGATGGAGGTCGAGGAGTCGGCCGGGGTCCGGTCGGCCTAGCGTTGACGCCGACGTCAACGCCTACGGTCGTATCCATGCGAATCGGCGAGCTGGCCGCACGGGCCGGGACCACCACGCGCACCCTGCGGTACTACGAGGCCCGCGGGCTGCTGCCCGCGCGACGCTCCGGGAACGGTTACCGGACGTACGACGAGAGCGATCTGAAGCTGCTCACGCAGATCCGGACGCTGCAGGACTTCGGGTTCGAGCTGGAGGAGACCCGGCCGTTCGTGGAGTGTCTGCGGGCCGGGCATCCGGAGGGCGACACCTGCCCGGCCTCGCTCGCGGTCTACCGGCGCAAGCTGGCGGAGCTGGACTCGCTGATCGGCGAGCTGCAGGCGGTGCGGGCGACGGTCGGGGCCCAGCTGGAGCGGGCCGAGCGGGTGCGGGACGAGCTGGCCGCCGAGGCGCTGGTTCCGGGGGGTCCGGAACCGACGTGCGAACTGGGAGGGCATGAGCGATGACCATGGTGGACGCGCTGACCGAGGTGACGGACGAGACTTTCGCGGCGGAGGTGATCGGCGCCGGGCTGCCGGTGCTGGTGCAGTTCACCGCCGACTGGTGCGGGCCGTGCCGGCAGCTGGCGCCGGTGCTGAAGGACATCGCCTTCGAGGAGGGCGACCGGTTGAAGATCGTCCAGCTGGACGTGGACCGCAACCCGGAGACGACCGTGGCGTACGGCGTGCTGTCGACGCCGACGCTGCTGGTCTTCCAGGGCGGTGAGCCGGTGCGGTCGATGGTGGGTGCCAGGCCCAAGCGGCGGCTGCTGGAGGAGCTGTCCGACGTGCTGAGCTGAACCGGCCGCTTATACGAAGAATCCCCCGGGCAATTGCGCTCGGGGGATTTCTTTGCGTATATTCAAGAGTTCGCGACTTCAAGTCGATGGCAAAGTCGGACGAGTCGCGAAGAAGTTCAGTGGGCACAGTATATCCGGGCGGGAGCGGAATTGTCAAACACCGAATTTCCAGACGATGAATTGCGGCACGAGCAGGAATTCATCGACGGACTGTACGCACGGGTGGACGCGCTGCGCGGCGACACCGAGGGCTCGGTCGCGGACGCCCTCGCCCTCGGCGACAAGCCGATGCAGGCCCGCCTGGAGCGGGACATCCTGGTCGCCGAGCGCTCCGGGCTGCTCGCCGCACTGAACGCCGTGGACGGCTCGCTCTGCTTCGGGCGCATCGACCTGACCTCGGGGACCAAACACCACATCGGGCGGATCGGGCTGCGCCTGGACGACGCCGAGCGCACCCCGATCCTCGTCGACTGGCGTGCCGAGGTCGCCCGCCCCTTCTACCTGGCCACCGGCCACACCCCGATGGGCCTGCGCCGCCGCCGGCACATCGCCACCGACGGCCGCCGGGTCAGCTCCCTGCACGACGAGATCCTCGACCTCGGCGACCAGGAGCGCACCGGGCACGAGGACCCCACCGGTGACGCGGTGCTGCTCGCCGCGCTCGACTCGGCCCGCACCGGCCGGATGAACGACATCGTGCAGACCATCCAGGCCGAGCAGGACGAGATCATCCGCGCGCCCCACCGGGGAGTTCTGGTGGTCGAGGGCGGGCCGGGGACGGGCAAGACCGCGGTCGCGCTGCACCGGGCCGCCTATCTCCTCTATGAATACCGGGAGTTGCTCGCGAAGCGGGCGGTCCTGATCGTCGGTCCCAACCCCGCCTTCCTCGGCTACATCGGCGAGGTGCTGCCCTCGCTCGGCGAGACGGGCGTGCTGCTGGCGACCGTCGGCGAACTGTTCCCCGGGGTGAAGGCGAGGGCCGCCGACACCCCCGAGGCGGCCGCCGTGAAGGGCCGCGCGGACATGGCGGACGTGCTCGCCGCCGTCGTACGGGACCGGCAGACGCTGCCCGACCCCGTCCTTGCCATCGAGCACGACCGCGAGGTGCTGATGCTCGACGACGGCCTGGTGAACATGGCCCGGGAGCGCACCCGCGCCGCCCGGCTCCCGCACAACGTGGCCCGCGAGTACTTCGAGGGACACATCCTCAACACCCTCACCGAGCTGTACGCCGAGCGGGTCGGCACCGACCCCTTCGACGGCAGCAGCCTCCTCGACCCCTCCGACATCACCCAGATCCGCGACGAACTCGCCGAGAACCCCGAGGTCTGGACCGCCGTCGACCAGCTGTGGCCGCTGCTCACCCCGCAGCGCCTGGTCGCCGACTTCCTCGCCGCACCCGAGGGATACGTCGGTGCCGAGGACGCGGCCGCGATCCGCCGCCCGGTGACGCGGGCCTGGACGGTCTCGGACGTCCCGCTCCTCGACGAGGCGGCCGAGCTGCTGGGCGTCGACGAGCGCGTCGCCCGCGCCCGGGCGGAACGCGAGCGCGAGACGCAGATCGCGTACGCCCAGGGCGTCCTCGACGTGTCGTACGCCTCCCGTACCTACGAGTTCGACGACAAAGAGGATGAGGACTCCGAGGTCCTCTCCGCGCACGACATCATCGACGCCGAGCGGTTCGCCGAGCGCCAGGAGGAGGACGACCACCGCAGCGCGGCCGAGCGGGCGGCGGCCGACCGCACCTGGGCGTTCGGGCACATCATCGTCGACGAGGCGCAGGAACTCTCCCCGATGGCCTGGCGGTTGCTGATGCGCCGCAGCCCGACCCGCTCGATGACCCTGGTCGGCGACCCGGCCCAGACGGCGGAGGCGGCGGGCGTGGGCTCCTGGTCGGAGATCCTCGAACCGTACGTCGAGGACCGCTGGGACCACACCCGCCTCGGCGTCAACTACCGGACCCCGTCCGAGATCATGGACCTCGCCGCGGCCGTGGTCCGCGCCGAGAACCCGGACTTCGAGCCGCCGAGCTCGGTCCGCTCGACGGGCGTACCGCCCTGGATCCGGCAGGCCCACGACGACCTCCCCGGCGCCGTCGAGAAGGCGGTGGCCGAACTCACCCCCACCGAGGGCCGCCTCGCGGTGATCGCCCCACGCGATCTGCACCGCTCCCTGGCCGCCCGCCTGGACGGCGTCACGGCCGGCGCCGAGCCCGACCTGACGCGGACGGTCGTCCTGCTCGACCCGCGTCAGGCCAAGGGGCTGGAGTTCGACTCGGTCCTGGTGGTGGAACCGGCCCGGTACGGCACCAGCGACCTGTACGTGGCCCTGACCCGGGCCACCCAGCGGCTGGGCGTGCTGTACACGGACGAGCTGCCGGAGGCGCTGGCCACCGGTGTCACCGGGCCGTAGCGGGACTCCCGCTGGGCGACGGCGGCGGATAGCTGGGGTGCAGCGCGGCGGACAGGGGCGCCAGCGACGCGCACAGCGCGGTCGGGAAGTCCGGTTCCCGGTGCTGCACCGCCGTGCAGCCACCGGTCGCCGTCCCGAAGAACGGCTTCCAACCGGTGGGCTCGGCACGGAAGAAGGAGCGGTCGCCGAGGCGGGACGTGCAGGCGGAGTCCTTGGTGTCGTCGCCGCACGCCGGTCCGGTGCGCCAGGAGAAGTCCAGCACCAGCCACTTGCCGTCGCAGTGCTCGGCGTCGCGGTAGGAGTGCATGGGCGCGCCGACGGCGATCATCGCCTGGTCGTAGGAGGCCGGGGTGCAGCCGGTGGCCGGCGGGTTGCAGCCGAGCTCCCCGCACAGCCGTAGCGCGGGCGGCTTCGCGCCCTCGGCGGTGAAGACCGTGGAGTTGTCGACCACCAGCTTCCGCTCGCCCAGCGGCTCGGGCAGCCGTAGCCGTGTGGTGGCCGTCTTCTCCTTGGTGCACCCGGAACTCGGGTCACCATAGGCGGTGCTGTAGGTGATCTGCACATGTACGGCGCCCGGCACGGCGCCGTACTTGGCGTCGGTGTCCACCGCCTTGAGGTCCCGGTAACACGGGCGCGGGCCGACGGGCACCTTGGTGTCGAGGCTCAGCGTGCGGTGGTCGGCGGCGAGCCGGGCGCCGGTGACCGCAGTGGGCGACACATCGGTCCACGGTACCGGCCCGGTCTGCGTGGGTGCGGCCCCTTTGCCCTGTCCCGCCACCACTGTGCCGCAGCCGCCCAGTAACAGGACGGCGACGGCACACAGCAGGGCGGTCAATGATCTGCCAGGTCTCACGTGCCTCGATCTCCCCGTGTCGCACGTCTGTTGACCCGATCACTGTACGAGCTAGGCGGGCCGCAGCCACACCGTGGCCAGTGGGGGCAGGGTCAGGCGGATGCTGGTGGGGCGGCCGTGGGACGGGTGGTGCTCCGGCTTCACCGGGTCGGGGTTGGTGACACCGCTGCCGCCGTACCGGGCCGCGTCCGTGTTGAGGGTCTCGTGCCAGGCGGGGATCTCCTCCGGGACGCCCAGGCGGTAGTCCTGGCGGACCGCGGGGGAGAGGTTGGCGACCACGAGGAGCGGGGAGCCGTCGGCGTCGAGCCTCAGGAAGGCGAAGACGTTGTCCTCGGCCGCGTCGCCGGCCACCCACTGGAAGCCGCTGGGATCGGTGTCCCGCTGCCACAGGGCCGGGGTGGCGCAATAGGTGGTGTTGAGGTCGCGCACCAGGTCGCGTACGCCCCGGTGGTCGGCCTCGGCACCGTACTCCGGGTCGAGGAGCCACCAGTCCGGGCCGTGCACCTCCGACCACTCCGCTCCCTGCGCGAACTCCTGGCCCATGAAGAGGAGTTGCTTGCCGGGGTGGGCCCACATGAAGGCCAGGTAACCGCGGAGATCGGCGCGCTGCTGCCACCAGTCGCCCGGCATCTTCGAGACGAGCGAGCGTTTGCCGTGGACGACCTCGTCGTGGGAGATGGGCAGGACGTAGTTCTCGCTGTACGCGTACACCATCGAGAAGGTCATCTCGTGGTGGTGGTAGCGGCGGTGGACCGGCTCATGGGCCATGTACTCGAGGGAGTCGTGCATCCAGCCCATGTTCCATTTCAGGCCGAAGCCGAGGCCGCCGCTGTCGGTGGGGCGGGTGACGCCCTCCCAGGCCGTCGACTCCTCGGCGATGGTCACCACGCCCGGGACCCGGCGGTAGACCGTCGCGTTCATCTCCTGCAGGAACGCCACCGCGTCCAGGTTCTCCCGGCCGCCGTGCTCGTTCGGCGTCCACTGGCCCGGTTCGCGCGAGTAGTCCAGGTAGAGCATCGAGGCGACCGCGTCCACCCGCAGCCCGTCGATGTGGAACTCCTCGCACCAGTACACGGCGTTGGCGACAAGGAAGTTGCGGACCTCGCGGCGGCCGAAGTCGAACTCCAGGGTGCCCCAGTCCGGGTGCGCGGCCCGCTGCGGGTCCTCGTGCTCGTACAGCGGGCGCCCGTCGAACTCGGCCAGCGCCCAGTCGTCGCGCGGGAAGTGCGCCGGCACCCAGTCCATCAGCACACCGATCCCGGCCCGGTGCAGGGCGTCGACCAGGTACTTGAAGTCGTCGGGGGTGCCGAGGCGGGCCGTCGGTGCGTAGAAGCCGGTGACCTGGTAGCCCCAGGAGCCGCCGAAGGGGTGCTCGGCGACCGGCATCAGTTCGACGTGTGTGAAGCCCAGATCGGATACGTACGCCGGCAGTTGCCCGGCCAGTTCGCGGTAGGTCAGGCCGGGGCGCCAGGACGGGAGATGTATCTCGTAGACCGAGAAGGGCGCCTCGTGGACGGGGGTGTCGGCCCGGTGTGCCATCCACTCCTCGTCGGTCCACTCGTGGCGGGACGCGTGCACGATCGACGACGTCTCCGGCGGGGCCTGGGTCCGGCGGGCCAGCGGGTCCGCGCGCAGGGTGCGGGAGCCGTCCGGGCGGGTGATGTCGAACTTGTACAGCTCGCCCTCGCCGATCCCCGGCACGAACAGCTCCCAGACCCCGGAGGAGCCCAGCGAGCGCATCGGATACCCGGTGCCGTCCCAGAAGTCGAAGCCGCCGGCCAGCCGTACGCCCCGCGCGTTCGGCGCCCACACCGAGAAACGGGTGCCGGCCACGCCCTGGTGGATCGTCGGGTGCGCGCCCAGCACCTCCCACAGCCGCTCGTGCCGCCCCTCGCCGATCAGATGCAGGTCCAGATCGCCCAGGGTCGGCAGGAAACGGTACGGGTCCTCGGTCTCCTGGACCGTCCCGTCGTACGCCACCAGCAGCCGGTAGACCGGCACCTCGGAGAGGGGGAGCAGGGCGGAGAAGAAGCCGTCGCCGTCGTCGTGCAGTTCGGCCCGCAGGTCCTTGCCGGCGACGACCGTCACCGCTCGGGCGTACGGCCGGAACGCGCGGACTGCGATCCCGCCCGGGACCGGATGCGCGCCCAGGACGGAGTGCGGGTCGTGATGGGTGCCGTGCAGCAGCCGTTCGCGGTCGCCGGCGGCTGTGGACTCGGGCTTCTTCGAGGTCACGGACGTGTCTCCCGGGGTCAGATCAGGTCGGTGGTGGCGAGGCGGTGTACGGCCGACAGGGGTACGGGGAGCCAGTCGGGGCGGTGCCGGGCCTCGTAGACGACCTCGTAGACGGCCTTGTCGGTCTCGTAGGCCCGCAGCAGGACGGGATCGGTGCGCGGGTCGGCGCCGCTGATCTCGGCGTATCCGGAGCAGTAGGCGGCCCGGCAGCGGCTCGCCCAGCCGGGGGCGGGCGGGGTCACCGAGTGGGCCGCGTAGTCGAAGGAGCGCAGCATGCCGGCGATGTCCCGCACCGGCGGCTGTGGCATCCGGCGCTCGGCCAGCGGACGGGCCGGCTCGCCCTCGAAGTCGATCAGCGACCAGTCACCGGACGGCGAGCGCAGACACTGCCCCAGGTGCAGATCGCCGTGCACCCGCTGGGCGGTCCAGGTGCGGCCCTCGGCGGCGAGCTGGGCCAGCGCCCGGTAGGCGGACCGCAGTCCGTCCTCGTACGGCCGCAGCGCCGGTACCGCCTGCGCGGCCGCCGCCAGCCGCTCGGTCATACCCGCGACCTCCGCCTCCAGCCGGCTGTGCCCGAGGGTGGCGGTGGGCAGGGCGCGGGCCAGTGCCGTGTGCACCTCGGCGGTGGCCCGCCCCAGCGCCCGTGCCTCGGCCGTGAAGTCCTCGCCCTTGGCCAGTTCACGCAGGGCCAGTTCCCAGCCGTCCGTCGCGCCGCGTACGAAGGGCTGGAGGACGGCCAGGACGTACGCGTCCCCGTCCAGCTCGGCCCGCAGCCAGGCCGTCGGTGCGGGCACCCGGGCGCAGCCCTCGCGGGCCAGCGCAAGCGGTATCTCCAGATCGGGGTTGACGCCGGGCACGACCCGGCGCAGCAGCTTCAGAATGAACGTATCTCCGTAGACCACCGACGAATTGGACTGCTCGGCGGTCAGCAGGCGGGCCACCAGCCCGTCGCGTATCTCCTGGCCCGGGGCGCGCTCGAAGCGCAGCCCGCCGATGCGGGCCCGGGTGCGCAGCGCCTCCAGGAGCACCTCGGCGGGCCGGGGGTCGTACAGGGCGTCGTACACCGTGCGTCCGGCCAGCGGGCCGTCGGTCACGTGTCCGATCAGTGCGGGCGCCAGCCGGGGTGGCAGCGTCTCGCGCACCCCTATGAGCAGCTGGTAGCAGTCGCCGGCCTCGGCGGGGGCGGGTGGCTGCTCGGCGCGGACCAGCAGATGATGCAGGCCCAGCCTGCCGTCCGACGGCAGGAGTTCGGTCTCGGCCACCGGAGAGAAGCCGGTGACCGGGCTGCCCTTGCCCGCGAACCAGCGTTGCCGGGGCAGCCAGTCGCGCAGCAGGGGATCGAGCGAGGCGAGGAGGGCGGGCGTTGAGGGGGTGACCGTTTCCGCCATGGCGGTACGTCCTTTCCCCGGGGTCGTCGGGGGTGTTGGTGATGCGTTCCCCGGGCGGGCCGGGGGAAACCGCACCCGCCCGGGCTCTCGTCTATTGAGCCGCGTCCGCGCGCAGCCGGAACCAGTAGAAGCCGTGCCCCGCCAGGGTCAGCAGATAGGGCAGTTCGCCGACCGCCGGGAACCGCACCCCGCCGAACAGCTCCACCGGATGCCGGCCGGTGAAGCGCCGCAGGTCCAGCTCGGTGGGCTGGGCGAAGCGGGAGAAGTTGTGCACGCAGAGGACCAGGTCGTCCCCTTCTTCCCCGGACAGGGGGGCCTCCCGCAGGAACGCGATCACCGCCGGGTTGGAGGACTGCAGTTCGGTGTAGGACCCCAGTCCGAAGGCGGGATTCTGCTTGCGGATCTCGATCATCCGCCGGGTCCAGTGGAGCAGGGAGGACGGGGAGGACATGGACGCTTCGACGTTGGTGACCTGGTAGCCGTAGACCGGGTCCATGATGGTCGGCAGGTAGAGGCGCCCCGGGTCGCAGGAGGAGAAGCCCGCGTTGCGGTCCGGCGTCCACTGCATCGGCGTGCGGACGGCGTCCCTGTCACCGAGCCAGATGTTGTCGCCCATGCCGATCTCGTCGCCGTAGTAGAGGATCGGCGAGCCGGGCAGGGAGAGCAGCAGCGCGGTGAACAGCTCGATCTGGTTGCGGTCGTTGTCCAGCAGCGTGGCCAGCCGTCGCCTGATCCCGATGTTGGCGCGCATCCGCGGGTCCTTCGCGTACTCGGCCCACATGTAGTCGCGTTCCTCGTCGGTGACCATCTCCAGGGTCAGCTCGTCGTGGTTGCGCAGGAAGATGCCCCACTGGCAGCCGGACGGGATGGCCGGGGTCTTCGCGAGGATCTCCGACACGGGATAGCGGGACTCCCGGCGCACCGCCATGAAGATCCGCGGCATGACCGGGAAGTGGAACGCCATGTGGCACTCGTCGCCGCCGCTGCGGTAGTCGCCGAAGTAGTCGACGACGTCCTCCGGCCACTGGTTCGCCTCCGCCAGCAGCACCACGTCGGGGTACTGGGCGTCGATCTCCTTCCGCACCCGCTTCAGGAAGTCGTGGGTCGCCGGCAGGTTCTCGCAGTTGGTGCCCTCGCTCTGGTAGAGGTACGGCACCGCGTCCAGCCGGAAGCCGTCGATGCCCAGGTCCAGCCAGAAGCGGAGCGCGGAGAGGATCTCCTCCTGGACCGCCGGGTTCTCGTAGTTGAGGTCCGGCTGGTGGGAGAAGAAGCGGTGCCAGTAGTACTGCTTGCGGACCGGGTCGTAGGTCCAGTTGGAGACCTCGGTGTCGACGAAGATGATCCGCGCGCCCTGGTACTGCTTGTCGTCGTCGGCCCAGACGTAGTAGTCGCCGTACGGCCCGTCGGGGTCCTTCCTCGACTCCTGGAACCACGGGTGCTGGTCGCTGGTGTGGTTCATGACGAAGTCGATGATGACGCGCATACCGCGCTGGTGGGCGGCGTCCACGAACTCCACGAAGTCGGCGAGGTCACCGAACTCCGGGAGCACGGCGGTGTAGTCGGAGACGTCGTAACCGCCGTCCCGCAGAGGGGACTTGAAGAAGGGCGGCAGCCAGAGGCAGTCGACGCCGAGCCACTGCAGATAGTCGAGCTTCGCGGTCAGGCCCTTGAGGTCGCCGATGCCGTCGCCGTTGCTGTCCTGGAAGGAACGGACCAGGACCTCGTAGAAGACGGCGCGTTTGAACCAGTCCGGGTCCCGGTCCTTCGCCGGAGTGTCCTCGAAGGTGTCCGGGACGGGTTCGTTGACGATCATATTGTGGGTGACCCTCCGATCTGCGGGGACGGTCGCAGGACGGTGAGGATGTGCGCGGCCCGGTGACCCGGTGCCAGGCGCACATAGTTGGCCCTGCCCCAGTTGTAGGTTTCGCCGGTGAGCTCGTCGCGCACCGGCACCGACTCATGCCAGTTCAGGCCGAGTTGCGGCATGTCCAACGAGACCGTCGCCTCCTGGGTGTGGTGGGGGTCGAGGTTGACGACAACCAGAACCGTGTTCGATCCGCTCCGCTTGCTGTAGACGATCACCTCTTCCTTGTCGGCGTGGTGGAAGTGGATGTCGCGCAGTTGCCGCAGGGCCGGGCTGTTGCGGCGGACGGTGTTGAGGTGGGTGATGAGCGGTGCGATGCCGTCCGTTTCGGCGAGTGCCCAGTCGCGGGGCTTGAGTTGGTACTTCTCGGAGTCGAGGTACTCCTCGCTGCCTTCCCTGGGCGGGGTGTTCTCGCAGAGTTCGTAGCCGCTGTAGATGCCCCAGGTGGGGGAGAGGGTGGCGGCGAGCACGGCGCGGGCCTCGAAGGCGGGGCGG